>JAEZJQ010000118.1 GCA_023436305.1 Bacillota bacterium | reverse complement strand
TCATGTAACCACTGGAGGAACTGGTGAGAGTGGTGAACATATCATTGAACCGTTGTAAACAAGTATTGGGGTCGGCCGCGTAAGCGGTGGTATTGTTGGTGTTGTGGATATTCGGCAAAATGGTGATAGCTGTAACGGCAACTACGCATAATACCAACATTAGCCACATTTTTTTAGATTTTTTTTGCATACTGACCATTTCTCCTTTTTCTTTTTTATAAACATTCATTAAACTATCTTAATTTAGAGACCCGCACCTCCTTTCCATCTCAAAAACTCTTTAACAATGATGCCGTAAAGAACAATTTTTTACCTATTTAATACAATTTACCGCATAAAACAACTAAATGTTTGAGTTTTTGATACAATAAATTATTTATAATCAGGACATCATTGTTAAAAATATTTGAACCTTCACGCTATAATTATATCAATTAAATTCTAAATAACGTATAGGTTTTAAGTCTCATATTGAAAACTTTTTTAAAAATTAGGCATTAGTCACCCTTAAATAAAATTTTTGTAGAATTGTCAAATCACTGATTTTAATACTTAAAATGATTATCCGGTTAGGGAAAGCCAACTTGAAAGTAGCTGAATAAGCATTAACCTTTAGCAATCTAGGAGTCTGTGCGGATAATCGATTTTCGAAGTTTATTTAGTGTTTTATGTGGCATAAAACGCATTACCAAACAAAAGGTAAGCTCTCATAAAAAAATGACGGCACTATTGCGCCGTCACTGAATGGTTTATATTGGACAATTATAAATTATTTTTCCACTGAAACTCGCTCAAATATGATATAATGAATATATTCTTAGGAAGATAAAAATTATATGCTTGAAAATTCACCTAAAATTTAGCGCCAGTGGATCATTGCGCTGTTTTTTAATCAATCTTTATGTTCCATATTCAAAATCAGAGACAGTGAAGTATTACTCCGCTGATTAATTATATTCATCCAATATTACGTATACAAGGATTTACGCCTTGATAAATTTACAACTTTAATCGCCGGAGTAATAGGAAATGAAAAGTCAAACAAACAACGGCACTATCTGAAATTTATCCACATCCACCAGTCCTTTATCAGTAATCTTAAGCGATGGAATCACAGGTAACGCCAAAAATGACATGGCCATAAATGGATCGCTCAAATTTGAACCCAGTTGATGCGCCGCTTTAATGATATCCTCCATTTGGTCGCGAACAATCTCAATGGGTTCATCACTCATCAGACCCGCAATCGGTAACGGCAGTTTGGCCAAAACCCGATTACCCTCTACGGCCACCATTCCCCCACGCATCTCGGCGACAAGACGAGCCGCGAACATGATTGAATCATCATCCATTCCGGCAACTACTATATTGTGACTGTCGTGAGCTATGGTAGAAGCGATGGCTCCCCTTTTTAAACCAATTCCCTTGACCAGACCCAGCCCAAAATTACCCGTGGCCAAGTGCCGTTCAATAACTACAATTTTTGCTATATCCCGGCCGGGATCACTGACGACTTCACCATTAACCACCGGTAAATCCTCGATTAGATTTTCAGTCGTCAATTGATCCGGTATAATCCCAATAATTCGGCCGCGCTTCTTTTGAGCGGCGATTTTAAGCTGAATAGACTCCCAATTCACATTCATGGTAGAGCGCAGAAACATGGACTTTAACGGACGTTCCCATGGGATAACCCGGCCGTCCCGGGCAACGATCTTCCCGCTGGAAATCACAATCCCTGCTTCAGGGCGATTGAGATCCTGAAAGGTTACCAGATCAGCCCGTTTCCCCGGCGCAATTCCACCGCGATCATATAGATGAAAGTATTCCGCCGTATTCAGGGTCGCCATACGAATGGCGGTTACCGGTTCCACCCCATTTGCAATCGCGATTCGAATTAAATCATCGATATGTCCGGAACCCAAAAGATCGGCCGGATGGCGATCATCCGTACAAAAACAAAGACGGCGGCTGTTTTGCTGAGTAAGGCCCGGCAACAACGCCAACAAATTGTGAGCGTTGGTGGCTTCACGAATAAATATATACATTCCCAGCCGTAGTTTCTCCTGCATCTCGGCTACGGTAGTACATTCATGATCGGAACCGATCCCGGCCGCCACATAAGCCATCAAATCGTGTCCCGTTAAACCAGGGGCGTGCCCGTCACGAATCGCTTTGTCAAACCCCCGAAGTTTATTTAAAACTTCATCATCTCCAAGGATTACTCCCGGGAAATTCATCATTTCACCCAAACCCAAAACCCAGTGATCATGAAGCTGGGGTACAATATCGTACCAGTGCAGATAAGCTCCAGGAGTCTCCATTTCCGTAGCCGGCACACAAGACGGCATCATTACATAAATAGAAAGCGGATTATACTTAGCCGTATCAAACATATAACGGATTCCATCCAGGCCAAGCACATTGGCGATTTCATGGGGATCCAGGATAACGGTGGTGGTGCCCCGGGGTATAACCGCCCGGGCAAATTCCGGCGGGGGAACCATCGAGCTTTCAATGTGGACGTGAGCGTCAATAAAACCGGGGCAAATGTAATCACCATTAAGATCAATGGTTTCGTGGGCATGATAACCGGTCCCCACGCCCACAATTTGATTTCCAGCTATCGCCACATCGGCCAGATAAATATCACCGGTATAAACATTGATTAGACGTCCGTTTTTCAGTAAAATGTCAGCCGGTTCAACTCCCCGGGCCATTTTAATGATTTGGCTGAGTTCCATCATCTTGCTCCTTTTCAATAATTGATATCAGGCCACGGACTGTCATGGACTGTATGGTGTAGCAGGCTGGCAATAGATTATACAGGAATAGCAACCCATCGTCCGACTCCCAACTAACCCTTAACCGATAATCTCTCCGGTGAGCGTAAATGTTTGAGCTTCCACAATTCGAACCTGAATAAACTCACCCGGTTGTATCTTCTTGGTTGGTTTAAAATGAACCAGTTTATTCTGGGAATTACGCCCAGACCAAACCACCGGATTTTTTTCACTAGGGCCCTCTACAAGTAATTCGTTTAAGGTACCGATATACTCCATATTTCTTTCCAGGGAAATCTCATTTTGAATTTTGATTAAGTTCGTGAGCCGCAGCTTCCGTTCCAATTCCGGCTCCGTAATCTCCATTTGCGCGGCCGGAGTCCCCACCCGGGGGGAATATAGAAAAGTAAAAGCGCCGTCAAATCGGACCTTTTTCACCAAATCCAAAGTATCCTGAAAATCTTCCTCCCGTTCTCCGGGAAAACCCACGATTATATCCGTGGTCAACGCAATTCCGGGGATACTTCGCTTGATTCTAAAAGCCAATTCTTCGTATTGCTCCTTGCCATACTGTCGATTCATCAATTTCAGAATACGGGTGCTTCCAGCCTGAACCGGCAAATGAAGATGGCGGCAAACTTTAGATTCTTCAGCCATAACCGCGATTAAATCCGGGGATAGGTCTTTGGGATGGGAGGTTTGAAAACGAATCCTCCGGATCCTGGTGGAACGGGCGATTTCCCGCAGCAAACGGGCGAAGCTCCATTCTCCTTCAGGCAAATCCCGGCCATAAGAATTGACATTCTGGCCTAGTAAAGTAACTTCTTGCACACCATCATCAGCCAAACCGCTAATTTCCGCCAGAATATCTCCGGGCCGCCGGCTTCGCTCCCGGCCTCTAACATACGGTACAATACAATAACTGCAGAAATTATTACAACCATACATAATCGTGACCCAAGCCCTGAACGGGCTGTCTCGTTTTACCGGCAACCCTTCATAAATGGACCCGTCCGAATCCCATACCTCAAAGACCCTTGACTGGGCGTTTTTTACCTGTTCCAACAGCTCCGGTAACTGGTGTAAATTGTGGGTGCCAAATACCAGATCAATCTGGGGAAATGTCTCCTTGATCTTTTCAAAAACTGACGGCTGCTGCACCATACAGCCACAGATGCCAATCACCAAATCCGGATTTTTATCCTTAAGGGCTTTCAGATTTCCGATATGCCCGAAAGTTCGATTTTCGGCATTTTCGCGGACACAACAAGTATTAATCAATATTAAATCAGCTTCCTCATACGAAGAAGCCGGACTATAATCCAGGGATTCCAATAAACCGGCCAACACTTCAGAGTCATGAACGTTCATCTGACAACCGAAGGTGGTAATATAATATTTTTTGGGCATTGCGGCTCCTTACTTATACCAGCTTTTCACTGTCTTATTCAAACAACGCTTTCGTAAAAGTCACCGCCTCAAACGGTTGTAGGTCCTCATGTTTTTCCCCCACTCCGATCATTAAAATAGGAATCTTGAACTGATTGGCCAGCGCCAGGATTACGCCACCTTTGGCCGTACCATCGAGTTTGGTCAGGATTAAACCGTCGATTTGCAAGGCATCCTGAAATACTTTCGTTTGGCTGATGGCATTCTGGCCGGTGGTGGCGTCAATGACCAGAATGGTCTTCAAAGTCCGATCGCCCAGGTTTTGTCCGATAACCCGTTTCACCTTTTTTAACTCTTCCATCAGATTGACTTTGGTATGAAGCCGCCCGGCGGTATCAACAATCACCACATCCGCCTTTCGGGCACCGGCAGCCGCCATGCCGTCAAAAACAACGGCCGCTGGATCCGCACCCTCCTGATGATGAATCACGGTAATCCCCAGCCGTTCTCCCCAGAGCATCAGTTGTTCAGTGGCGGCGGCCCGGAAAGTATCTCCGGCCACCAGCAATACCTGACGGTCATTCTCCTTAAAACGGGACGCCAATTTAGCGATGGTAGTCGTTTTCCCGACTCCATTCACCCCCACCACCAAATATACTATATTCCGGCCGTTAAAGTCCAATGTTCCGGAACTGGCAGCCTCAAATATCCGGCTGATCTGTTCGATAAAAACCGTCTTTAACTGGCTGGGATCAGTAATATTATTGTCCTTGGCGGCACGTTTTAATTGGCCTATCAAAAATTCGGCGGTGGTGACCCCTACATCCGCCATAATTAAAGTGTCCTCAAGTTCGGTGAACAATTCCTCATCAATTTTCTTATAACCCGTAAAAACACTCTCCAAGCCCGAAATAAAACTTTCCTTGGTCCGGGATAGCCCTTGTTTCAATTTGGTAAAAAAATTGGGTTTTGATTCAGCCATCGTCCAGCTCGCTCCTTACAATTGCTTTATGTCCTATCGCTTAATAGTTTATGGTTTTTAATCGCTTATGGATAAGGCTTAAGCGATATACAGCCAAGCGGGTAATAAACCATACGATCCATTATTCATCCGACTTTTTGGTTCAAATCCAGCGAAATCAGCTTTGAAACCCCAAGCTCCTCCATGGTTACGCCATATATGGCATTCGCCGCTTCCATCGTGCCCCGGCGGTGGGTTACCACAATAAACTGGACATCTTTGCTAAAAAGCTCCAGACACTTGGAAAAACGTTGCACGTTGACCTCATCCAAAGAGGCGTCGATTTCATCCAGGACACAAAACGGAGACGGTTTGACCGCCAAAATCGAAAAAAGCAAGGCAATGGCGGTCATGGACCGTTCGCCACCGGAGAGCAGCATTAAACTTTGCAGCTTTTTACCCGGAGGTTGAGCGGAGATCTCGATTCCCGATTCCAAGGGATGCTCGGGGTCCGCTAAATACAAATCAGCGTTGCCGCCCTCGAATAATTTGGAATAAATGGTCGTAAACTGGTTTCGGACCTCTTGAAAGGTTTCAGTAAAACGTTTGGTAATGGTTCGTTCAATTTCACCGATGACTTTGAGAAGCGATTCTTTGGCCTTGATTAGATCCTGAGATTGGGTATTCAAGAATTCATACCGTTGTTCCAACTGTTGGTAATCATCGATGGCCGCCAAATTTACGGTGCCCAAATCCCGGATTCCCATTTTTAACTGTTCAATCCGGGTACCCACATCATCTCCCCCGGCCCATGAAGCATCAATCCGAACCATCCATTCCGATCCATAATCTTCCTTAAGATTGTTCAGAATATTTTCAACTTCCAATTGGTTTTGATTGATAGTCAGGTCAATTTTATATAACTGATTCTGGAAGTCATTTTGTTTTCTCCGGAAATTGCGTTGCCGGTTTTCAAAATCTTTAATGCAAACCAAGATTTCATCCTTGGCTTGTTTGCTTTGATTGATTAAGTTCTCCTGGCTTTTAAGCCGTAACTTTTCCTGTTCGATTCGCCCTGTCGAATCGGCTAAAGTGTCTTTAATCCGGCAATTATCCATCTCAATTTGTTCCTGTTTAAGTTTCAATTCATTTAAAAAATCGTCAATCTCCTGGATTTGTTTTAAAAATTGGCTTTTTAAGGCGATTTTACCTTGCTGTTCCTGTAAATTAGCGCTTAATCGGGATTTCAGCTCGGTAATCCGTTGGACGGTTTCCTCCTTATTAAATTTGACGGTGCGGAGGCTTTCGGCCAGTTCGGTTAGTTTAACCTCAATCTCATGAAGCTTACCCTCTTTTACTTCAATTAACTGCATATACTCTTCTTTTCCAGCATCATACTTTTGGCTTTCCACCAATAATTCTTCTAATTGAGCGGTATAAGTAGAAACTTCGTCCTTGATCCGGGCCACATTCTGCTCGACCGTCTGGATTTCCCGGTCCAAGGCCACTCTTTTTAGCTTTATCTCATTGCCTTCCACTTTAGCCTGTTCCAATTCCTTAACGAAAGTCTGAATCTGCTCTTTATTTAATTTGGCGGCGGCCCGCCCCTTTTCTAAAAACGCTTCGGCATCCATTTTGTCTTTTTTAAGATCCTCAATTTCACGGCGCCGGCTCAGCAGGCCTAACCGGCGTTTATCAATACTGCCGCCGGTAATTGAACCGCCCGGATTCACCAAATCTCCCTCCGGGGTGACGATCCGGAAGCTTTTATCTAATTTGGAACCCACGCGCACCGCCGTTTTGAGATCCGGGGCCACCACTGTGGTATTTAATAAATAATTCATTATGTTCCGGTATTCTCCGGAAAATTGTAATATTGAAATCAAGGGCTGACAGCCAAATTGTTGTAATACTCCTTGGTATTGCAGGATTTTTCCGTCATTACCCTGGATCAAATTAAGCGGTAAAAAAGTGGCCCGCCCTTTGCCGTGCTGTTTCAGATAATTAACGGCATCCTGGGCTTGCTGGTCATGTTCGATGACAATATGCTGCAAACTGGAACCCAACGCCGTCTCCACCGCCAGTTCCATTCCGGGCTGAACTTTCATTAGATCGGCTACAATGCCCCGGACCCCTTTATAAAAAGGTTGTCCCTCCGTTTCCGCCAGTATGGCTTTAACGCCTTGAAAATAGCCCTGAAAACCGCGCTCCATTTCATCCAGCAAACTGATTTTGCTTTCCAGACCACGCAGTTTATCTTTCCATTCCAAATTCTTTTCTTCAATGGAGGACAACTCTTCCTCCAGCTTAAGGATCTTCCGGGCCGATTCCCCTTCAGTTTGATGGCGTTTGGAAAGCTCCTTCTCCTGGGTATCCAGGAGTTCCTTTTTGCTTTGGCAATCAGTTTCCAATTGTCGGAGTTGTGTTGTAAGCAATTCTACCTTTCTTTGGAATTCTGAAATCTGTTTGACGGCAAAATCCTTTTGTAAATTGGCAGAATTCATCTTATTTTTTAAGCCGGCAATCTCATTTAAAACTTCAATTACTTCATTTTTGAAGTTTTGTTCTTCAGCCTCCAAAGCAAGTAATTCTTTGTTTTGATCCGCCAAAACCTGCTCAATTACCCCCAAATCAACCTCACTGCTGGCTTGCTTGGATGAAACTTTCATGATTTCGTCATCAATGGCGGCTTGTTCCTGGAGAATCTTAACTTTACGTTGTAAATTTTGGTCCTGGCTGTTTTGATATTCCTGGCGCTGATGTTCTAAGTCCACCAGCTTTTCTTCAAGAAAAGTAACTTGCTCCCGGCTTTTATCAATTTGATTTTGAATCCGGTAATAATCTTCATTCATTTCACCGATCTTATTGTCATGATCCAGCAATCGTAAACGTTGCTCCTCCAGTTGGGAATCAATGATGCTTTCCTGGCCTTCAAAATCGTTATATTTTTGCTGGACTTCATTTTTCGCTTTTTCCAAGTCGATTAATTTGGTTTGGATATTTTTGACGATGGCGCCGAAGTGGTTAATCTCCAAATTGGTCAACTGTTCTTTTAAACTCAAAAATTGCTCGGCCAGAGACGCTTGGGCTCCCAAAGGACCCAATTGATTCTCAATTTCGGCCAGAATGTCCCGCAGCCGGACCAAGTTCCGGTCGGTTTCATCCAACTTACGTTCGGCCACCTGTTTCCGGGTTTTATATTTAATGATCCCGGCGGCTTCCTCAAAGATAATCCGCCGTTCTTCGGCCTTTGCCGAAAGAATCGCGTCAATTTTACCTTGTCCGATGACCGAATAGGCTTCTTTCCCCAAGCCGGTATCATAGAATAATTCCAGGACATCCCGAAGCCGGACCGAGGATTTATTAATCAGATAATCACTCTCACCGGAGCGAAAAAGTTTCCGGGTAACCGAAACTTCGGAAAAATCAATGGAAAGCGCTTTATCGGAGTTATCGAGGATCATGGTCACTTCCGCTAGACTTAACGGTTTACGAACCGCACTTCCCGCAAAAATAATATCATCCATCTTAGAGCCACGTAAAGTCTTAATACTTTGTTCACCCAAAACCCAGCGCAAAGCATCGGAGATATTACTCTTGCCACTGCCGTTGGGCCCTACCACCGCGGTAACCCCCGGTAAAAAATCCAGCCGGATTTTATCTGCAAACGACTTAAAACCCACCATTTCCAAGCGTTTAAGATACAAATTGATCCCCCTTATAGCGCTTAGTCCCAAACATTTTACCATAACCCAAATAAAAAAGAAATACCCGCTTCTTAAGCGGGATGATTCAAAAAACGGATGGCTAAATCGGCTCGTTTTTTAGTTTTTAAAGGAATTTGCGGGTTCAGTAGCGAACCGTAACGAAACAAGATCTTGGCCAGTTTCAAGCGGGCTCTGGTCCGTGCATTATCAATCGCTTTAAGCGGCAATGACAAAGTATGCTCAATATCCTTTAAATGATAGCCGTTAACAATCATCCGCATCACATAAAATTCCACCGGAGATAGATAAGCTTCCAGGACCGCTTCCAATCTTTGTTGCATCCAGTTGTTTTCCACCTCCAGATACGGTTCAAAACTTAAATCAGGCAATACATCCAATAAAGTCCCGGATTCATCTTCTTGATTGATAAAAGCGTTTAATGACAAGATTTTAGCCGGTAAAGCCGCTTTTTTGGCGGACGAACTTTTAAAAACATTAAAAATCCGCCGTAGAATACATATATACGCAAAGGTACTGAATTTAATCGAATAATGCTCCGGATCATACTGATCGACGGCTTTTAATAAACCGATAGCCCCTTCTTGAAAATAATCATCCAAATCGATACAAGGGATTTGATAACTTTTAAGGATATGCCGTACCATGGGCAAATATTTTTTTACCAATTCCTCCCGTGAAAAAAGATCCTTGTCAACTCGGAAACGTTGGATTAACCTGAGATCTTTCTCCTGATTCATTGGAATTCCCCCATTCTGCGTGTGATGTAAGGTAGTCCAAAGTTAAACGTCGTACTAAAATATATGTCCGGGTTGTCCGATATATTCCATTACAGTTTGATCGAAAACAGGAGACATGAATATTTTTGAGTGGATAACGATAGGCTGTGAGGTTAACAAATTGGCCATACTACTTTCGGTTTTGGCGGCAAAAAATAAAAACCGCTTCCAAAGCGGCTTTATATTTTTAATCTCATTGAGTGGATGGGTATAAATCACGTTAACGAGGTTCTACCAAAAATTTGATGGCGGTACGGACCTGGCCATCAATATTTATTTCAGAAAAACCCGGAGTACAAATCAAATTAATCCCATTCGGCGCCACATAACCACGGGTAATGGCAATTGCTTTTACGGCTTGATTGACTGCTCCAGCGCCAACAGCTTGGACCTCCGCCAATCCCTTTTCGCGTAATACGGCGGCTAAAGCACCGGCAACTGATTTTGGGCTGGAATTAGCTGAAACTTTTAATACGTCCATTCGAAAGCCTCCTACTATAAATATAGCTTCCTTCTTATCATATTCATCTATAGTAAAAAAAAAACCTCTTTTTCAAAGGTTCGCTATAACTGTTAAGATTCTTGGAGCATGGCTGTTTTGTTCAAAAAATTTAAAATATTACGGATAAGACCTCGCAATATTAGGGTTTCAGGTTTTAAGCCGCTGTATCGCAGATCCTGCCGCTTTATTCTGAGCTTCTTTCAATGTACGCCCGGAGCCCGACCCAAAAACCTCGCCATTTAATAACACTCCAACCGTAAATACCTTGTTGTGGGGAGGTCCTTCTTCTTGAATGATCCGGTATTCCGGTTTGGAACCTTTCGCCTGGGTGATCTCCTGCAAATTGGTTTTGGCGTCAACCTGATCGCATTGATCGATAATTTCCGGCAAGATGGAATGAATTAACGGCATAAGAAAATCATTGGTTTTTTCAAATCCAAAACTTAAGAAAAAGGCTCCAATAAACGCCTCGAACAAATCGGCTAAAATATTCTGTTTATTTTGGCCATTCGTCCGCAGTTCACCTTGGCCCAACCTGATATAGCGGTTTAGGTTTAGTTTTTTGGCCAATGAGGCCAGAATTGGAGCACTGACAATGAATGATTTGAGTTTGGCCAATTCCCCTTCCTGGGACAGTGGGTATTGGTTATATAAAAACCGGCAGACAACCAGAGAAAGCACACTATCACCCAAAAACTCCAATCGCTCGTTACTTGGTAAATTATTTTCGTTGGCGAATGAAGAATGTGTGATGGCTTCAATGAATAATTCGTAATTTACCGGCTCAATATTGAACTGAGCGGCCAAATCGTGAATAGCCGGCCCCGGATCGGGAAGATTTCTGGATAGACCTTTTTGGGGATGACCTTTGGTTTTCAAGTTATCATCCTTGCTTTCGTTAATATGAAATTCAAACTTCGCCCGTCTGGGGTGGAATCCGTGGGCTTACGAGCATGAGTGGTTAACATGAATGTTTATACGGCTTTCCAAAGCCATATCCTTGAGTTATATGTACAATAATTCGATAAGATTTGCTTTTTCAAGCAAACTTTATCGAATTATTAATATCAAATATACCGTATTCGTTATTTATTCATGGAATTTTTTAAAAGCCAGACAAATATTATGTCCGCCAAAACCCAAAGAATTTGACAAGACATATTCTAACTTTGACTTTTTGACCTGATTCGGCGTATAGTCCAGATCACAGTCCGGATCCGGAGTTTGATAATTAATTGTCGGTGGAATGGTCTCATTGACAATTGAACAAGCCGAGATGATGGATTCGATTCCACCGGCGGCTCCCAATAAATGGCCGGTCATTGATTTTGTGGAACTTATTGGCACCGATTTGGCATATTTTCCAAAAACCATTTTAATGGCGATAGTTTCCATCCGGTCGTTGGGAATCGTTGAGGTTCCATGAGCATTAATATAAGATACCTGTTCGGGACCGATACCGGCGTCGGCCAATGCTATCGACATGGCCCGGGCCGCCCCTTCACCTTCCGGATTGGGAGCAGTCATATGGTAGGCGTCTCCGGTTTCACCCACACCCACGATTTCAGCGTAAATTTTAGCGCCCCGTTTTAATGCAAACTCTAAATTCTCCAGAATAATAACTCCGGAACCTTCCCCCATGACAAAACCATCACGGTTTAAATCAAACGGCCGGCTGGCTTCTTTTGGATTGTCATTATTGGTTGACAGCGCTCCGGCTGATATAAAACCGGCATATGAAAGGCCGGTAACCGCGGCCTCACTCCCACCGGTAATCATTGCTTTGGCGCCTCCTCTTTGAATGATTCGGAATGAATCTCCAATCGAATGAGAACCTGAGGCGCAAGCGGTAACTACTGTATGATTCGGCCCTTTAGCCCCGGTAGCAATAGAAACATACCCTGAAGGCATATCTGGAATTATCATGGGGATAAAAAACGGACTTACCCGCCCGGGTCCTTTTTCCACAAATATTCTGGCTTGTTCCTCAAATGTTTTAATACCGCCAATTCCCGAACCGATTATAACCCCGATTTCGTTGGCCACCGAGGCATCGATGGTTAACCGGGCATCTTCCAATGCCATTTTCGCCGCGGCAACCGAAAATTGAACCACCCGATCAGTCCGGCGGATTTCTTTCTTATCCAAAAATTGTCCCGGATCGAAGTTTTTAACTTCAGCGCCGATTTTAACATCAAAGTTGGTTGTATCAAAACCAGTAACAAAATCAATACCGCATACACCATTCACAATTGAATCCCAAAATTGGGAAATACCAATCCCAACTGGTGAAACAACCCCCATACCGGTGATAACCACACGATGTTTCACAATTTCACCGCCTAAATTTCTTGGATTATTTAAGCGAGTCCCGCAGGTTGACTACGGGACTCGCATTTTAAAGCTTACTGAGCATTTTCCTTAATGTAATTAACTGCATCTCCTACAGTTGCGATTTTCTCGGCATCCTCATCCGGTATTTCCAGGTCGAACTCCTCTTCTAAAGCCATAACGAGTTCGACGATATCCAGAGAATCAGCTCCTAAATCATCAACGAAAGATGCTTCTGCAGTAACTTCTTCCTCATCAACTCCCAATTGCTCTACAACTATATCTTTTACCTTGCTTAAGATATCCAACCACTTCACCTCCTTCCAATAGAGGGTTGGGTAAAAATTTTCAGTTTATTTTACGCCAATGCGTTATGAAACGCGCTAAACGCGTTGAACGCGTTAACGCACGGGACTACATAGCCATACCACCATCCACATTCAATACATGACCGGTAATATAAGATGCTGCTGGTGAAGCTAAAAAAACCACCGCATCTGCCACATATTCAGGCTTTCCTAAAGTGCCCAATGGAATTCCACTCATTAATTTTTCCCGGGATTCCACCGAAAGCGCATCCGTCATTTTGGATTCAATAAAACCGGGCGCTATGGCATTGACTCTTATATTCCGTGAACCCAACTCTTTCGCCATAGTTTTGGTGAACGCGATTAAGCCGCCTTTCGAAGCCGCATAATTGGCTTGACCGGCATTTCCCATCAAACCGATAACCGACGCCATGTTGACAATTTTACCGGAACGCTGCTTCATCATTGGCTTAACCGCCGCCTTGGTACAGAGAAAAGCACCTTTGAGGTTGATATCCAATACTGCGTCCCAGTCTTCCTCCGACATCCGCATCAATAGATTATCCTTGGTAATTCCGGCGTTATTCACCAGAATATCCAATTTGCCAAAAGTTTTCAGAGTTTCGGCAACCAAGGCTTCACAATCTTCCATTTTTGTAACATTACCAACAAGCGAAGCGGCCTGCCCACCCGAATTACGAATCTCTTCGGCAGTTTGATGCACTTCATCCATAATATCGGAAACAACCACCGAAGCGCCTTCGGCTACAAGAGCCAACGCGATAGCCTTTCCAATTCCTCTGGCTGCGCCGGTTACAATTGCAACTTCGCGCACTAATCTCATATTACTAAACCTCCTTTAAAATTGCAAGTGCTTTTTTAATTGAAGTTGAATCTTCACAATTAAGAATGGTAACATTTTTAATTGTTCGTTTAACTAAACTCGATAGCACTTTACCGGGACCAACTTCGACAAACCTTATAATAAAGCATATTGTACACTTAAAGAAGCGGTTATCTTGGATACAATATCCTGATTAACTATCTTAACAGCCGCTTTGATTGCATTTTTAATGGCTTTGGCATTGGAACTGCCATGGGAAATCATGCTGATGCCATTAATCCCAAGCAGCGGCATTCCGCCGTATTCCGTATAGTCCAATCTAGCTTTGAGCTTTCGAATTGGACTTTTAATTAAAAGCCCCCCGAATTTCGCCAGATGATTTGAAGAAATCGCTGCTTTTATTTCGCTAAATAGCACAGCCGCAAGACCTTCCGATACTTTTAGAACCGTATTGCCCACAAATCCGTCGCAGACGATGACTTCACAAACCCCTTGATGCACATCGGAGCCTTCAATATTCCCGATAAAATTCAATTTACTTTTTTTTAAAAGTTGATGTGCTTCAATTGTAAGTTTATTACCTTTAGTTTCCTCTTCTCCAATACTTAATAACCCGATGCGAGGTTGGGGTAAGCCTAAAACCTCCTCGGCATAGATGGAACCCATAATCGCAAACTGGATTAAATTTTCGGGTTCACAATCGGCGTTACCACCGGCATCAAGCAAAACGCCAAACCCCTTTTTAGTCGGCATAAGGGAAGCAATTGCCGGACGATCAATACCGCGAATTCTGCCTAAATTGAATAATGAAGCCGCCATTGCCGCTCCGGTATTCCCGGCGGAAATTACCGCCGCAGCTTTACCCTCTTTCACCAAACGGTTGGCAACCACCAATGAAGAATTTGATTTACGTTTAACAGCGTTCGCCGGATGCTCATCCATTGAAATAACTTCCGACGCCGGATGAATTTCGATTTTTAAATTGGTGAGAGAATGGCCGGCCAGAACTTTATTTAGTTCGGACTCATTGCCAACCAGAATTACATCCGCATCAAACTCCCGGCAAGCGTCTATAGCCCCTAAAACCGTTTCTCGGGGAGCGAAATCTCCTCCCATAGCATCAAGCGCTATTTTCAATAAGAAAGGCACCCCTTTATTGTATGATTCAACCGCCGTTATTTAAAATGAACGTAAATGATGAATCTCAGCCTCAAGACCGGCAACTGCTATTTAAGTATAGCCAAAATTAAATAAAAGTCAAGGGAATATCTGGTATAAAAAAATAAGGTTAACCAGCCGTCAACGCGCGCATAAACGCGACTATGAACTCACGTGCAAACACACGAAGGTTTAACCTTACATTCTTAAAATAATTGCGTCCATTAATATCTTACCCTTTTTTCACGGTAGGTTGGGCAATGACTTCCTGCCCATTATAATAACCGCAATTTCCGCAAACATGATGGGGTAATCTGGGCTCATGACATTGGGGACATATTCCAATTGCCGGTACAGTCATCTTCCAATTCGCGCGCCTTAACCTTTTCCGAGTCCGGGAGGTTCTATTTTTTGGGTTGGCCATCCGATCCACCTCCTTTAGTAATTAACAAATCTTTTAGTTTTTCAAACTGTGGATTATAAGTATTTATCTTACAATTACAACTTCGCTGATTGAGGTTTTGGCCACAAATAGCGCAAAAACCTTTACAATTGGGTCTGCAAACGTAACTCATTGGAAATGCCAGTAATATCTGTTCTCGAAAGCAATCGTATAGGTCAATGACATCGCCTTTAAAGCTATAAACCTGGTCATCTTCCGCAACAGAATCATTTTCATGACTGAGATTTCCGGATACAAACTGTTCCTGGATTGATACCTTTTGTAAAGCGTTAAAACTCTCCAAACAACGCCCGCAATTTACCTGATATTCACAGTCCACCTCAGCTTGGACTAAAAAATCTTTTCCGGTATTAGTAATGGCACCGTTAACCTGGATTGGTTTGGAGAGTTTTAAACCCAACCTTGAATCCGAGATTTCCAGCTCCTCTTGACCTTGAAATTGAATGGTACCCCCACGTATTTCAAGGATTGAACCAACATTCACTTTCACCAAAAATCACCTTGAATAATTATACCGGGTAATTTTTGAAAAGTCAATTAAAAAGCTACGCTAATTTTTCCGTAACTGCCAAAAAGAAAACAACATAGCCCCAAAGAGTTCGGGAAAGCTAACAACACAGGAGGAGGTGAATTCAATGGGCACTGGTCAAAAACGAAATACCCCGCTGGTTATAGGAGCTAACCAAGCTCTGGAAAAGTTCAAATATGAGATTGCCAATGAACTGAATATTGACACCTCGAAAATTCAGGGCGGTTATTGGGGTTATATGATGACCCGAGACACCGGCGCCATCGGAGGGAACATGGTCCGTCGCATGATTGAAGCGGCTGAGCGTTCCCTGGCCGAACAGACCGTGGCCGATGTGCAAACAGGTTTTCAATCGGCTATAAATCAGAGTTCCGCTCAGTACAACCAAAACTTCCAGAATCAGAATCAATTTAAATTCAATAATAACAGTGGTTATAACAGTTAAATCCGGGAATACTTAAAATTAGGGGGATCATCTCCCCTAATTTTTTTACTTCGAAACTTGGTTTTTTTATTTGCCTTTTTCCTATTTTAAGTTTAAGATAGGAAAAGAAAAATAAAGGTAATAAATATGTCCAACCAAACTTTTTTACGGGTGGAAATTCCAAACCATTGGGCCGGGAGAACCTTGGCGTCATTCCTCCTGAATCAATTAAATCTTTCCCGGAAAAGAATCCGGATTCTAAAAAAAAATAACGGTATTTTCATCAACGATGCGCCCACCAAAGTAACACACCTGCTTCAGGGTGGCGAGTTTTTAGAATTAATCTTTCCCCGGCCCGGCCAAAGTATTTTTCCCGAAGCTTTAGCCCTCTCAATTATTTACGAAGATGACGATTTTGTTGTCGTTGATAAACCGGCAGGTCAGGTGGTTCATCCGGTAAAGGAGTACCAAAGCGGGACGCTAGCCAATGCGTTAATTCAACACTGGCAGCAAACTGATGCGAATTCTGCTTCCTTTCATCCGGTACACCGGTTGGATCGGTTAACCACCGGCCTTGTTTTGATCGCCAAATCGCCCTGGATTCACCAACAAATGGCCTCTCAGCTCGAAAATCATCATTTTCACCGGCTTTATCTGGCGATTTGCAAAGGAATTCCTCCCGATAAAAGCGGTCGAATCAATTTACCGATGGCCAGACTATTTCGGTCCCAAGATTCCGGAACCGTTACCACCATCCTGAACGAACTTCCATCAATAGCGCCGGGGGTCAAGTGGACGGTTGATCCGATGGGGAAACCCGCCATCACCCGTTATCGTGTTTTAAAAAGATTCTCAGGATGTTGTTTAATCGCCTTGAAATTATTCACCGGCCGGACTCATCAAATACGAGTTCACCTTTCCCATCTGGGTTGCCCCCTCTGGGGCGATATGTTATACGGTGACCCGGAACCGGATTTTACCCGGCCCGCTCTGCATGCGGTCCGATTAAACTTCATTCACCCGCGGACCCGACAAATAATTAAACTCCGGGCGGATATTCCGCAAGATTTTCATCTTTTACTTGCAAAACTACATTGAGTTTTGGTAGACTTAATATAAGCGCGCGCGAATCATCTTGCCGGATAATTTTTATTGCAGTTTTGCTAAAAGGATTTAAAAAAATAATATGTAATGGGTGATGATCGAATGATTACGAAAATTTCCAATACAATCCGGGGGTTGGCAGCGGATATGGTGGAGAAATCCCAATCAGGACATCCGGGGATGCCTCTGGGGGCCGCTGACCTTGGCGCGGTATTATTTACTGAAGTTTTAAAGCATAATCCCGATAATCCGGCTTGGCCGGATCGGGACCGGTTCGTGCTTTCGGCGGGCCATGGCTCGGCACTGCTCTACAGCCTGCTTCATTTAACCGGATATGACCTGCCTATGGAAGAATTAAAGCGTTTCCGGCAATTCGGCTCAAAAACTCCCGGTCATCCTGAATATCATGTAACTCCTGGGGTTGAAACTACTACAGGGCCGCTGGGTCAAGGTATTGGTAATGCGGTCGGAATGGCTCTGGCGGAACGAATGATGGCGGCGCGTTTCAACCGGCCCGGTTATGAAATTGTCGACCATTATACCTATGTTATTGCCGGAGACGGCTGTATGATGGAAGGAATAAGCTCCGAGGCTTCATCCTTGGCCGGTACCCTTTCTTTAGGAAAATTAATTGTACTTTACGACGACAACGATATTTCCATTGAAGGTTGCACTGATCTGGCCTTCACCGAGAATGTAAGCCAGCGTTACCAGTCCTATGGATGGCAAGTTATATCGATTGACGGCAACGATCCGGTCCAGATTACCAAAGCCTTGCTGGCCGCCAAAGCGGACCTCACCCGGCCGAAGTTAATCATTGCCAAAACCTCCATCGCCAAAGGAAGCCCGTTGGAAGGTAATTGCGAATCTCATGGCTCACCCTTGGGGAAAGCAAACCTGGCCGCTCTAAAAGAAAATTTAGGTTTACCGGACCAGGAATTTTATGTATCCCAGGAAATCATCGATTTCTATAGCAAACGGCGCAATGAATGGCGGGACACCGAAACTGCCTGGAGGGAAAATTTTGAATCATGGTCGAAACAATTCTCTGATTTGCGCCGGGAATGGGATCGGCTGATTAACCAGGATCTTCCCGAGCAACTGGAAGCGGTTTTAGCCAATTATGAGGCCAAAGCCTGCGCCACCCGTGAATCAGGCGGCGCAATTCTTAACCTGCTAGCTGCCAAAGTACCGGAATTGGTTGGCGGTTCAGCCGATCTGGCCCCTTCCACAAAAACCTACTTGAATGACTTTAAAGATGTGAATGCCGCCGATTTTTCCGGGAGAAATCTCCGGTTTGGAATTCGGGAACATGCCATGGGCGCAGTTCTTAATGGAATCTCACTGCATGGTGGTTTCCGGGTGTTTGGTTCAACCTTTTTGGTATTTTCCGACTATATGCGTCCAACTATTCGTTTGGCCGCCTTAATGGAACTGCCTGTAATATTTGTATTCACCCATGATTCCTTCTGGGTGGGAGAAGACGGACCGACCCATCAGCCCATCGAGCATGTGGAGGCTTTGCGTTTAATTCCCAATCTGCAAGTTATCAGGCCGGCCGATGCCAATGAGACGGCCTGGGCTTGGTTAGCCGCCGTACAGTCAAAACATCAGCCCACCGCCTTGATTTTAACCCGCCAGAAACTTCCGGTTTTACCCGATGTTTCCAAAGAAGGTTTTGCACGAGGTGGTTATATTGTAAGGGATGTTGAATCCGCTAAACCTGATCTTATTCTGGCGGCATCCGGCAGTGAAGTTTCTTTGGCAATTGAGACCGCCGATTTACTTGCCAAAGATGCCAAAAAAGTCCGGGTGGTTTCCATACCTTGCCGGGAAAAGTTTTTAGCCCAAGACGCTTCATATCGCAATCAAATCTTGACCCCGGGCGCCCCGGTGGTTGCCATGGAAGCCGGAACCGGAGCGGGATGGCGCTGTTTAACCCACGGTTCGGAAAACGGATTGATTATCTCTATTGAACGGTTTGGTCAAAGCGCCCCTCCCAAAGAATTGACTAGAGAATTTGGTTTTACCGCCGAGGCTGTGGCTGCCAAGATTAAACAGCATTTCCGGTGGTAGTTTTGAATCATCTCGATACCGCTTCACAATTTTAAGATCAGTGTCAAACACTGGTCTTTTTCTTTACCGGTTTTTTAATTATTTTCGAATCACCACAGGCGTACCCGCACTCACATAATTATAGAAATCCTCCACGTCTTCATTCTTTAATCCGACACATCCCCAGGTCCAATCTTTCCCCAAAGCGGGGTTGTCACCACCGTGAATTCCCACTCCACCGCCCAGTGAGGTATTTTGCGGTGGTATCCCACGGTTACGATTGGCGGAAACAATGGTTTCATAAGTTGATTGAGCAATGATTCCATTACTTAAACCCCGATCGGCATCCTCAATATTGGGATAGCTTAAACGAAGCCAGCGCGATCCCAGGAAATGGTCCGGCGGGTTAATGACTAATTTTTCAGCAATATAAAAAATTCCTTCCGGGGTTTTATGATCACCGCTAACCGCCTTGTCATCCAACCCATTGTCCCCTAATTCCACATGATAGGATTTCAGCCATTGATTACCCGAAAATATGGATAGAATATGATCGGATTTATCAACGACAATAGTTAGCGGCGCATTCGTTAACCCCCTGGCGCTCAATATCCGGGCCAAAGAAACCGGTGCCGGATTCTGCGGGATGGGATTCTCCGGGACGGATTGCCTCGGTTGTTCAGAAGCATGCGGTTCCCAATCTTTGGCTGGAATGGCTAGTATTTTCCCGGGACAGATAGAATCCGTCCGTAAATCATTGGCCGCTTTTAAAGCGGACAATGTCACGCCATATTTGGATGCTATCCAATATAACGAGTCACCGTTCTTTACGGTATACCAGTTAGAACCTGCCGTTGGCTCCAGAGGAATCTCCAAAACCTGCCCGGTTTTAATCTCATCATTTTTTATATCATTGACGTTTTTTACTACGGTTACTGTAGTCCCATATTTCTTGGCAATACCAATTAGAGAATCTCCTGATTTTACCGTGTATTTATCAGTGTTTGCCAGCGCTTTAGCGGAATACTTAGGGTTGGATTTGAGGACATAATCATCAAACAATAATATGCCCAATAAAATCACTATTCCGAGAAAAATTGATATCAACAAATGTGGTCTCCGCTGTAACATTTTTATTTACTCCTTTATTATATGTTTTAAAATAATCGCGTTAAGGTTGACTCTTTGCCTTGGAATTTTATCCTTCAACCGGTGGAACGATTGTGTACGAGCTTTTCGATATTAACAAATCAGCAAAAAGATCCTTACCTTATGCATAATTGACTTAGCTGTTTAATTACGTTTCCCTTCAAGTAAATAGTGGTATCGCCGGGGATTTTCAACGGGAGAGGAAAGATGTAGGCTTTAAAATCGAGGAATTCGGACTTGAAAGCAGTATCAACTCATGCTAGAATTGCAATCGCTGCAATTTTAACGGCCGTGATATATATTTTTTAAATAATAGAAATCTTTAAATTATCAAATTGCTTATTCTTCGCCAGTTTCTCCTTTAATATGGTCTAAGGATTACCGATAATTATATTGAAAGCATTATGAAAAACCTAAGGAGTTCCGTGGTACATTCCTTTTCCATTTTCGTAAAAAACGGGTTATCATCCTATGGATAACCCGACAAAACAGGGGGCGAACATACTGAAACAGCTACTACAAAGGCTGTTGCCAAAGTCCGGAGTAAAAAGTTTTTGGCCTCATTTGGTATACTTTGCCGCTATTTTTTATTTTATCATCCGGCCATTGGAATTACCTGGAAATCAATCGTTAACAGTATTTTGCGTTACAATTTTCAGCGCGCTGTCAATTATGGCAAGATACTCAAAAATATCAAAAATTTGGAAAGTCATTTTTGCAGTGGCGTCCTTATTGATTTATATGTTTTTATGGTGCTATCACCCGTCGCATTTCGAAGATTACAATAAAGTGGCTTTTTTCTTGTTGCCGTTTTATGCCTATATATTACCGGATCTGATCTCCTCCAACCTGGCGGGTTTCATCATTGGCGCCCAATATTTGCGTTATTCCAGTGAAAAACCCGCTAGCCAAATCACCGGCTCGATCCTGGGAGTCATTATCATCTCCATATCCTTCAGCATTGTTTACCATTTGTTACGCAAACTGACTATCGAACGAAACCGGTACCAAAAATTAAGCAGGACTGATTCATTAACAAGGCTTGCCAATCTACGGCACACCTTGGAAGCCGGCCAGAAATTAATTGATGAAGGAGCCGGGTTGACTGTCCTGTTAACCGATTTGGATCTTTTTAAACAAATTAATGATACATATGGACATATTGCTGGAAATAAGGTCTTAACTGAAATTGCCAGGCTCTTGGAACAGGAGACAGCCCATCTAGACCGTTTAGTAGGAAGGCTTGGCGGCGATGAATTTGTAATTCTGATAAAAAACTTTCCTCCCAACGAAATTGTTATCATTACCGAGCGGCTTACTACAGCCATGGAACATAAATTATTTTATGTAGATCCTGATATGGAACCGATCCGAATCTCGTTCTCGATTGGGGCAGCTTATACTCCCCCACAATCATTTCAGTCCATCGACAAACTATTAACCGTAGCCGATATCGATATGTATTACAACAAGTTCGAGAATCATCGCCAGAATGTATACTCCCGAATCGAACTTCCCCTTTTGAATGAAAAAAGTTTTAATCTACTCAGGGCCTTGGTGGAAAAAGATATGTATACTTATGTACATTCCGAATACACCTCTCACTATGCGGCGATTTTTGCGATGGACTTGGGATTGCCCAGCGAAACAGTAGACGCTTTATATGTGGCCGGTTGGTTGCATGATATCGGCAAGTTGTTAATCTCCAATGATATCATTCGCAAGTCAGGAAGCTTAACATCCCAAGAATATTCCTTAATTCAATATCATGTGGATTATGGAGTAAGTATCCTTAACCATATGGATCTATCACCAATAACCCTGCTGGCGGTGGAATATCATCATGAACTTTGGGACGGAACCGGTTACCCTCACCGGATTTCCGGGGAAAAAATCCCGCTGGAAGGCCGCATTCTACAGTTGGCCGATACTTTATCCGCCATGAGTATTAAACGGGTCTACCGAAAAACCCTGACCCTTGAACAAATGATTGAAGAAATCCGCTTCAACATTGGGAACCAGTTCGATCCTGAACTGGCTGAAAAGTTCATTCGTTTTATACAAAAAGGAGGATTTCAATTTCAGACTCTTTCCACAAAAGCTGCCGTTACCCGAGAGTGACATAATAAAGAGGATTAAAAAAGGATTTACAGGATTCAAGGCAGAAGTTCCTTTCTACAAGGAATCTCTACGATGTTTAATCCTGTAAATCCCGTAAATCCGATTAACCCTGTTGTTTTTTAATCATGCCAAGCCTAAAAATTCTATCAATCTTGGTCGAATCCCGTTAATCTGCGGTCAGAAATCAGCTGTTCTTACGGTTCTAGGGAAGGAGATTACGTCACGGATATTGGTCATTCCGGTGAGATACATGATCATCCGTTCAAAACCAAGGCCGTAACCGGCGTGTTTGGTCCCGCCATACCGCCGCATATCGAGATACCACCAATAATCTTCCTTGTTCAAATTTAATTCTTTCATCCGCTGTTCCAATCGCTCAAGCCGCTCCTCACGTTGGCTTCCCCCGATGATCTCTCCGACGCCGGGAACCAGTAAATCCATGGCGGCCACCGTCTGGTTATCGTCGTTGTTTCTCATATAAAAAGCTTTAATTGACTTGGGGTAATCAGTGACAAAAACGGGTTTTTGAAATACTTTTTCCGTTAAAAACCGTTCATGCTCGGTTTGCAGATCTTTCCCCCAGTCCACGGGATACTCGAAGTGGGTATTCTCTTTTTTAAGAATTTCAATGGCCTCGGTATAGGTAATATGCCCGAAATCAGAATTGACCACGTTTATAAGCCGTTCGAACAGGCCGGTATCGACGAAACTATTGAAAAATTCCATTTCTTCCGGGGCATTGGCCAGGCAAAAATCAATTAAATATTTAATCATTTCCTCGGCCAGGACCATATCATCCTTTAATTCGGCGAAAGCCATTTCCGGTTCGATCATCCAAAACTCGGCCGCATGCCTGGGGGTGTTGGAATTCTCCGCCCGGAAAGTCGGCCCGAAGGTATAAACATTTCGAAACGCCATACAGTATGTCTCTACTTCCAGCTGTCCACTCACGGTTAAGTTGGTTTCCCGGCCAAAGAAATCCGTTGTAAAATCGATTTGACCCTGTTCATTTTTAGGCAATTGATGAAGATCCAAGGTGGTCACCCGGAACATTTCCCCGGCTCCTTCACAATCGCTTCCGGTAATGATCGGGGTATGCACGTAAACGAAATCCCGTTCCTGGAAAAAACGGTGGATGGCATAGGCCAGCAGCGAACGCATCCGGAAAACCGCCGCGAAAGTATTGGTGCGTGGCCGCAAATGAGCAATGGTTCTTAAGTACTCAAAAGAATGCCGTTTCTTCTGTAATGGATAATCAGGTGAAGCAAAACCCTCCAGCTCGATTTTGGTGGCCTTTAATTCGAAAGGCTGCTTCGTCCCAGGGCTTTCCATCAATTCCCCTTCGATAATCAAGGCTGAACTGATGGTATACTTAATGATCTCTTGAAAATTGGGCAAACTGTCGTCAAAGACGATCTGCAGGTTTTTAAAGAATGAGCCGTCATTTAATTCAATAAATCCAAAGGTTTTTGAGTCCCGGATGGTACGGACCCAACCACCGACTTTAATCTTCTTATTTAACAGGGAATCGGTTTCCCGAAAGATCCGCCTGACAGTCACCAGTTCCATTCATTCCCACTCCTTTTATGTAAGGTCATCTTACCTTATTATAACAAATTAATCATAACTTTTTCACATTCACGGATGATTTCTTCCGGCCAAACCGAAGCTTGAACTTCACCCACATGGGCTTTCCGTAAAAAGAACATGCAAATCCGGGACTGGCCTAGCCCTCCTCCTACGGTGTAAGGTAAATTCCCCGCCAACAGTTCGCGGTGGAACGGCAATTGTTTACGGTCTTCGCAACCGGCCAACTCAAGCTGCTTCGACAGGCTGGTTTCATCCACCCGGATACCCATGGACGAAACCTCAAATGCTCTTTCAAGTACCGGATACCAGAATACGATATCGCCATTTAACGACCAGTCGTCATAATCCGGAGCCCGGCCGTCGTGTTTGATTCCCGATTTTAAATCGCCGCCGATCTGCATAATGAATAAGGCCCTTTTGGACTCCAATATCTTATTCTCCCGTTCTTTGGGCGAAAGATTCGGGTATAGATCCTCCATCTCCTGAGTGGTCATAAACTCAATCTCGTCGGGAAGAATTTTCTCAAACTGTGGATAAAGACTGTTCACGTAGCTTTCCGTTTCTTTAAACGCCCGGTATATATGGCGAACTATTTCTTTTAAAGTTTCAATTGTCCGCTGCTCCCTGGTAACCACTTTTTCCCAATCCCATTGGTCGACATAAATCGAATGAAGATTATCCGGATCTTCATCGCGCCGGATGGCGTTCATATCGGTATACAGCCCTTCCCCAGCCTTGAACCCGTATCTTTTCAGCGCCATTCTCTTCCACTTGGCCAATGACTGGACGATCTCGCAGTCTTTTTCACGGAGGGATTTTACACCAAAGGACACCGGCCGTTCCACCCCGTTCAAGTTATCGTTCAACCCCGTTTCCGGCCTTACAAATAACGGCGCGGAAACCCTGGTCAAATTCAACTCTTTGGCAAGCGCCTGTTCAAAAAAGTCCTTAATCCTCTTAATGGCAATTTCCGTTTCCCGGATCGTTAATCCCGGTTGGTACCCTTCCGGGACTACCAAGTTTGGTAAAAGTTGTTTCATGGCCGCAACTCCTTATTGTTGGTTTTAATATTTGAGAAACAATTTCATCTATCGAAAATTATAGCATACTTGATTGATAAAGCTAAAGAATTATTAACAAATTCGATTTGTATACAATCAATTTTACCACCGGATTAAATCATACATACGGAATTAACATTTTCACCGAATTAAATTTTCCCTCTAAAAAATGTAAACAAATGATCATCAAAATTTAACTTAAATAGATTTGTTAATTGCCGAACAACATAGTAATATAAGGTATATAATTCCGAATTGTAAAGGAGGCTGGGTCTTATGAGCTACAAATCACTATACCGTTCCGTTACTAACCGCCGAATTGCCGGTGTGGCTGCTGGTATCGCCGAGTACTTCGGTATCGATCCCACCATTGTTCGCTTGATATGGCTATTTTCGATCTTTTTTTTCGGTGGCGGAATCCTGGCTTATATCATCGCCTGGATCGTGATCCCGGAAGCCCCCTGCTCTCATTAAACGGATTACCCTGATACCACGAATCAAATACTATCCGTGTATTCGTTAATCATAGATATCAGTTTACTATCGATAATCGTGAAATAGGGAGGCAATTTATTTTGAGCTACAAACAACTTTATCGTTCCGTTCAGAATCGCCGGATTGCCGGTGTGGCGGGGGGGATCGCCGAGTATTTCGCTGTAGACCCAACCTTGATACGCTTGTTATGGTTATTAGCCGTTTTTCTTGGGGGCAGCGGGGTTCTGGGTTACATCATCGCCTGGATCGTAATCCCGGAAGCGCCACTATCCGAAGGGGGCGGTTCGCAACCGTTTATCAGCGCCCAAACCACACCGGAATCGTCTGATCCGGACCGGGACGGATATGGGCAGCGCAATGGTTTTACGTATATTGGCATTTTCTTGATTCTTTTGGGCGGTTTTTTTCTGCTCAAGGAGTTTTTGCCGTGGAACTTTTCCCGTTACGGTTGGGCATTATTCCTGATTGTTCTGGGCGTTCTATTGCTCATTCCCCGTAGAAAGGAGCCGAAATGACACAAAATAATCCTAGAAACCATTCCATTTTTATGGGCCTGCTTTTAATCATGGCGGGTATCATCGTCTTTTTAATCAATTTGGGTTACGGATCTTGGGAAATTATCTGGCAGATCTGGCGGTTATGGCCGTTAATCATCATCTTTATCGGGATCCGGATTATTTGGCAAGGGCCTTCTTCCCAATGGTTTACTTACGGATTCTGGCTGTTGGTGGCTTTCGGGATCATCGTTTTATTGTTAATGAATCCCAAGTTGGATACCGGACCCGCCGAATCCGGCAACTATACAAATGCTTCCGTCAATCGTTCCGATTATCCAAAGGTTACCGCCGGAAAAGCTGTGATTAGTTTTGGAGGCGGGAAAATCGCCATTAATTCTAAGACTGGAGAATGGCTGGAAGGTAATTTCGGCGGATTTAACGCCCAAACCTCAGTAAAAAACCTTCAAAACACTCTGGAGATTAATTTGAAGCAGAACAGCCACCTTCCAAGAAGTTGGTGGCGGCATCACGATACTGAATGGAATGATACCCATCAGCCTGATCATGGCTTCCGCTGGGATATTCAATTATCACCGGAACTACCCTGGGATATCGAACTCCGTACCGGTGGGATAAAAGGAGATGCCGACTTATCCGGTATCCCGCTAAAACACCTCCGCCTAAAAATGGGCGCCGGTGATTTCAGCCTGAACCTTGGCAATCAAAGCAGTGTTATTAAAGTTGTCATCGAATCCGGAGCCTCTCATATCAAAGTGAGAGTTCCCAAGGACTCCGGCGTGAGAGTCAAACTATCGGGTGCTTTGGTGAATACCAATATCAAAAATCTGGGCTGGATTCTGAGTAATCAGACTTATACTTCGCCGGATTATGAAAAAGCCGCCAATCATGTGGATATTGACCTAAATATGGCGGTGGGTGATCTTGAGTTGGAGAAATAAACGACTCAGCCGATACTTCGATATTGGATTAGGAATCGATTTCACTCGAATAAACATAAAAAAGAGACTACCTCGGTTATTACCGGCGCAGCCTCTTTTTTTTCAAAACAGTATTAAGGATTTCCTTTTCCAACGCCGCAATAATTCTTCAAATTCGCTTTAATCCAGGCGGCGGTATGGGCAGTGTAGGAGTAATACTGGCCCGGAGTCCACACCCAGGAGCCGGTGGGCGGATTTTCTCCGGTATTTCCGTTGTCCCCTTCAAACAGGCTGTTTATATCTTCGACATAGCCTGGATTGCTGGAATCATCGTAAGCCGCGAAAGCATCATGGGTATTGTAAAAATAGTTCGCCTCCGAATAAATATTAGCCCGATCACCCCTGCCAATGGCATAATCGGAATTATTATCGTAATAGTTATTGAAGATATGAACCGCTCCGAACCTTACCCTCGGACACCTGCTATTGACACCTTGCCAGTAGTTGTGGTGCACGGTAACGGTATAGTGCCATTCCCGCTTGTCGGAGTTACTTTGAGCGGAAACGGCCGCCGAATCGCTATCACTTCCTCCGATCAGGACCGCTGTGTTCTGGGTGTGAAAATAGCAATAGGAAATGGTTACAAACCGGGCATTCCGGGTTGGGTCAACCAATCCGTCCATGGTTTCATGCATGGTGCAATGGTCAACCCATATATGATGCAATCCCTGAGCAAAAGTTATCGCATCCAATCCTTCGGAATCTCCCGGGTTATAACCGCCGTTCATAATATCCAGATTTTTAATGATGATATTGCTGCCCCGCAAATACAATCCAAAGTTGAGGGATGCACCGCTCCCCGCGCCAACGATGGTTTTATTTGACTTAACATTGGTATCCATGGCCGGACCTCCGGTCAGGTTACCGTGGACCACCACGATGGCCGGATTGTCATCCTTATATAGAGCGGAATCCAAGGCAGCCTTATCATAAACATGTATCACCGAACCCCCGGCTCCACCGGTGGTACCGTTTTGACCCAGATAATTTACAGCCGCCCAGCCGGTTGGCGTTCCGATATTTGGAACATCACCACTTACGGTTGGGGCCGGGGTCGGAGTCTTGGTTGGTGTTGAAGTTGGTGTCCCGGTTGGCGTAATCGCGGCTGGCACTGTTGGAGTAACCATTCCGCCCTCACCCACAGGTGTTCCCCAATAAAGTGTTCCGTTAATGTATACTGTTACCTTGGTCCAGTCCACATAGCTGGTGGCGGCGGTGTTGAAGGAGTAATCGTTGGACTGGTCGAAGTTACTCCAGTCCGATTTCCAAACTCTCATTTTGGCCTCAAGGCCGGCCCCCGCCGCGAGAGTTCCCGCGGAGCTTGTAAAGCCCGCTTCAAAATAACGATCCGCTCCGGTTACCGGCGAAATGGTCACGATTGTTCCGGTAACGTTGGAATTACCCACGGATGACCAGTCACAGGCGAAATTGTTGGATTGGGTCCCGTCGTTGGTGAAGTAATACCGCATTTTCACATCGGAAAGTGTAATCGGGCCGGTTCCGGTATTGACCAGTTTAAAGTTAAGATACAAAGTGTTGGAGATCACCGCCGGATTGCTGTTAAAAAATTGCGCTTGAGCTGCGGTTTCCGCCGCTACCATACTGGTAATGATCAGGCTCAAGGCAACCATAAGTAGAACGATACTCCGTTTTTTCATTTCCGCTCCCCCTTTTTTTATTTTTTGTAGATCATTTACCCCGGATAACTTGCATCCCCAGAGTTCTAAAAAATTGGTCCAGTCGTTCTTGGTAGCTCTGGCTTGAACCCCTCCTTTTTAAACATTAATTGCCTCCCAAACATTTGTAAATTTGATTATAAATTAATTATAAACCAATAATTCATAATTGCATACTAAATTGCGCGACTAAACAGCACAGAAAAGATTGCCACGCGATTGCAAAAAATAAAGAAACTGCTTACACAGTTTCCCCTCAGACTTTAACGTTTAAATCTCACCTTTTAACCCGCAAATTCCAACGATAACTGCCAACTGCAAATCATTATAAAATCTTATACCCCTTATAAAATCCGGGATGTAAGCTCACCGTAAAAACCGCTTTTTCACCGGAGTAATAATCGGCCTCAATCTCCCGCCTTTCCACCAGGTCATACAACTTGCCGCTTTTGGAATCAACCAGCAACCGGATCTCCGTGAGATGCGGCAAAAACGGTTGTACAATGAAAGTCCGGTTATCATACACAAATAAACCAATTTTCGCTTTACCATCCAGCAGCACCGGAAATCCCGGCATTAAGATTTCCCGGATGGTCTTCAAAATTTCCCGGGGGAGCTGGTATAAATAATGATAATCATCCGGTATGTTCCAAACAAAGAACTTCCCGCGGCTATAATCGTTGCTTAGCAATACCGGAACACTATACTCATCGCTGATGCCCGCAATGACAGGCCAGGAGTCGTTGGTGGAATATTCAAGATCCGGGAAAAATCCTTCAGTTTCATAATAATCCGCGTAAGCGCAATGAAGAGGTTTATAAGCCAACTGCCGTATCCGGACCTGTTGATCACGACACCGGAATACTCCCAAATCTTCTATGCCCTTCCCTTGCAGTTGCTTTAACAAGCCGGATGTAATTACGATAGTTTTGCCCTGGCGCAAATGATTTTTAATCCGGTTTACGATCTCTCCATCCTTGGCGGCACTGGCCGTTAATAAAACCACCGGGCTTTGGGCCGGAAATTCAGGGAATGGTTCCAGGGGTATTCCCAGCATCCCCAGGTAATCATATAAATGGTCCTCTCCCGAAGAATGATAGGGCTTATAACAAGCGACTCCCACCGGATTCCCTAAATCACCCAACAAACCGTCGGTCCGCTCGAAGACATATCCGGCCAAGGGCAAATGATGCATAAATTTTAACAGCCCAAAACAAAAAAGCGTAACTTCCCGGGCTTTGGCAAAAAGGGTCAGATTGGCCTGTTCCATGAAATTCACCGGGTTGTAACAGTCGAAACTATCAAACCAACCGCCGCGATTTTTACCGGGTCCCACGTTTTCCAGGTATCGCATTAAAAAATAACTGAGATAACTTTGCAAATGCTGTTGGGTATACACTGGATCCCGGGTTTCGGTGCCGGTATAGATACCATCAAAGATTTGCGTTTCTTCTTCAATGTTATAACCGTTATTTTGGTAATGCTCATACCAATTCGGATACTTGATAACCACTTTCACGTCCGGATTGGCTTCTTTGGCCGGCTTAATAACATATTCCCGGGCCACTTCGGCCAATAATTGAATCCGAAAATCCGGCCAGTTTTCATCGCCTTTGGCAGCCAGGCATGAATCACATTTGCAATTGGTAAAATAAAAATCATCCAGAATGAATTCATCAAAAAGTGTTGCGGTGAATTGGGACACCTGTTTTAACCGTTCCCGATCTTCTTCGCTGGTGAAACATAAAAGCCCCCATCGTTGTCCGGCGCTTTCTTTGGTTGTAGTTACGCCCCCTGCTGTTTGAATTCCCTTTTTTTGAAAAAAATCTTTCAATTGGATCAGAGTCTCCCGGTTGGAATACTCAGCGGTACGGTAGGTTTCCAAATAGACTTTACCGACATTGACATATCGTTCAAAAATAGCGAAATCCGCTTCAAAATGCGCAATATCCTGGAAACGATTAATATCACCCGTCGTTACATATAAAGCCACCTCAAAATGGCTATATCCCATCGAATGCTTCTCCCCTTTATTTGTTTTCATTTCCTCATTATAACCTTCGGATAAGCATTCGTCAAAATATAACTATTTTTTGTTAAAGAATTCTTAAATTTACAAACGAATGGCTGGGTTGGTTGACATAAATTGGCATCAAACGTATAATTAAAAAATGAAAGATTGTCCACCGGATTATAATAAGAAAAAATCACGAGGTGCAACATGAAGAAAAGAAACACCCTGGCCCTTGTTTTAATGGTTATTATTATCATATTATTGAATGCGGACCAAAATAATATCAATGGGATGCTGGGACCGATTAAAAAGGAATTTAATATTAACGATGGCGATATCGGAGTCATCGGAGGGCTTTTTACCATCATCGGAGCGGTTGTCAGCTTGATTTGGGGTTATTTGTCGGATAAGAGCAATCGGAAAATGCTCTTTATATATGCGGTGTTAATCGGCCAGATACCTTGTCTGTTAACCGCATTTGCAACGGACTATTCCCAATTTTTTATCCTGCGTATTTTAACCGGCATCGGGGTAGGGGCATCAATCCCGACAACATTTTCCATGATCGGCGATATGTATGATGAAGAACACCGTCCTACCGCCGTTGCCTGGTTGACTACGGCAATCGGTATGGGTATAATTTTGGGTGCGGCTTTAAGTGGTTATCTGGGTCCCCTCTATGGATGGCGCATATCTTTCATTTTAATTGCGGTAACGAATCTAATTGTGTTAATCCTTTTTTGCATTCTGGTTCCCGAACCAAAGCGTGGCGCCACCGAGGAATCCATTAAAGATTTGGTTGAACACGGCTATCATTATCCGAAGACAATTAAATTGTCCGATTATATCAGTTTATTTAAAATCAAAACCAACCTGTATCTTTTTATCCAAGGAATCCTGGGTACGATCCCTTGGGGCGCCTTTCTGCAGTTTTTGGTTGAATTTCTCCAAAATCGTGGTTTGACTGCCGCGGACGCCACCACGGTCTTTGAGATATTTGCCATTGGAAATATTCCCGGTACTCTCATCGGAGGCATCACCGGATTATGGTTATTAAAAAAGAAAACCGCCTGGCTCCCCCGTTTTTGTGCCGTTACTACCGCTTTGGGCGCTGCTACATCCATAGCATTGCTTACCTTTATACCCGTGACCAATTTTTGGGTGACTACAACCATGGGGTTTTTGGCTTCATTCCTGCTTTCGCTTACGGGGCCCAATGTCCGGACCATGCTGTTAGATACCAATGTCCCCGAGAATCGAGGCGCCATCTTCTCGATCTTTAATTTGACGGACTCAGTCGGAACCGGAATCGGGAAATTTGTTGCCGGTAAACTATCGGTGGGGTTTGGATTAGGCTATGCCATGAACGCTTCGGCTATTGTTTGGTTTCCTTGCGCCATATTCCTCTGGATATGTTCCTTCATATTTGCAAAAGACATCCAGCGATTACACCAAAAAATAACGTTAGTGGCCCAGGAAATGAAACAGAACCATCATGTTGGAGCCTAGCTTTAAAGATACCATGTTTTATCGTTAAAATAACTGACTTTTCATAAAAAATTTAATTTTGATTCCAATGCAAAATTATTTAAGCAACTCGTATTGTCATAATTGCTTTTCCGTGGTATATTATTTATAGGAATTCTCAAGAAAAATGAGGAAACGTTAATGCGTTACAATGTAGTTAATGAATGTATTACCGCTACCAAAGAAGTGAACACCGGGTTGAGATTTGACGTCGATCCATTGAACATTTTGGAAGATAACGCCGACTTTTCCGATATATCCGAGTTTTTGCACTCCGAAGCGCATGATGTTCAGCAAAGGGTCAGCATCACCATTCATGAAGAACTCTATTCTTTCGTTTAATTGGAAAATGACTTGAATTTGCCGCTTACATTAAGTGTTAGAGCGTAAGTAGAAGTAGGCTTCTGAAGTTTTATAATTCATAGACGTTTTACATGAAAGGCCGCGTAAACGCGGCCTTTTTTAATTCTATATTCTGTAAATCTTGTTTTTTAATAATCCATTCCCATTCCGCCACCCGGAGGCATTGCCGGCATCGGCTTTTCTTTTTCCGGGATTTCAGCCACCAAACACTCGGTCGTTAATAACATTCCGGCAATACTGGCGGCATTTTGGAGGGCGCTCCGGGTAACTTTAGCCGGGTCAACAATACCGGCGCTCACCATATCGGTGTATTCACCGACTAAGGCATTGAAACCTTGGCCTTTGGGTAATGCGCTGACTTTCTCAACCACGACTGATCCTTCCAAACCGGCATTATCAGCGATGAGCCGTAGCGGTTCGGCAAGAGCTTTACGGACGATAGAGATACCGGTTGCAACATCGCCGGTTTCCTTTAATTCATTGAGCACGGGGGCAATTTGCAATAAAGTGACACCGCCGCCCGGAACTACACCTTCTTCAACCGCGGCACGGGTCGCAGAGAGCGCATCTTCGATCCGGTGTTTCTTCTCTTTCATTTCGGTCTCTGTGGCCGCTCCAACCTGGATTACCGCTACGCCGCCAGATAGTTTGGCCAGGCGCTCCTGCAGTTTTTCCCGGTCATAATCGGAAGAGGTATCGTCAATTTGCACTTTAATCTGGTTAATCCGGCTCTTAATCTCCTGGTTGTCGCCTTTGCCATCAACGATGGTGGTTTCATCCTTGGTGACTTTCACCTGGCGGGCCTGCCCCAACATTTCCAGGGTGACATTCTCTAAAGTAGAGCCGACTTCTTCGGAAATAACCTCGCCGCCGGTTACAATGGCGATATCAGAAAGCATCGCTTTACGGCGATCACCAAAACCAGGAGCTTTTACCGCAACCACGTTCAAGGTGCCGCGCAGTTTATTCACCACCAAAGTGGCCAGGGCTTCCCCTTCCAAATCCTCGGCGATGATCAATAAAGGTTTCCCTCTTTGGACGACTTTCTCCAGAACAGGGAGTAAATCCTTAATCAGAGTAATCTTTTTATCGGTTAACAGAATGTAAGGATCGTTCAACACCGCTTCCATGCGTTCGGTGTCGGTAACCATATACGAGGAAACATAACCCCGGTCAAATTGCATTCCTTCCACAACTTCCAGGTTAGTACCCATGGTTTTGGATTCTTCCACGGTAATGACTCCATCTTTGCCAACCTTCTCCATGGCTTCGGCAATCAAGTTGCCGATTTCCTCATCCGCCGCTGAAATGGCCGCCACATGAGTGATTTCCTCTTTTTTACCCACGGGCTTGCTGATTTTTTTGATTTCTTCCACAACCGTTTGCACCGCTTTTTCAATACCCTTTTTCAGGATCATTGGATTCGCTCCGGCGGCTACATTCTTTAACCCTTCACGAACCATGGCTTGGGCCAATAAAGTAGCGGTGGTGGTTCCGTCGCCAGCGATATCATTGGTTTTGGTGGCGACTTCTTTAGCCAGTTGAGCGCCCATATTTTCAAAAGGATCAGCCAGTTCGATCTCTTTGGCAATGGTTACGCCATCATTGGTGATCGTCGGTGAACCGTATTTTTTCTCTAATACTACGTTGCGACCTTTGGGTCCCAAAGTGACTTTTACCGCATTTGCTAAGGTATTAACGCCCCGTTCCAACGCATGACGGGCATCCTCACCAAATAAAATTTGTTTTCCGGACATTGTTTCACCTTCCAATTGAATTTTTTTGTTTTCCCTGCTTGCTTCTGAATTTTAAACTATTGGGTCGCGTTTTTTGAATATTAGTCGGTGACAATCGCTAGAATGTCGGTTTCTTTGAGGACGGTGTATTCTTCACCATCCAATTTGACTTCCGTTCCGGCGTACTTGGCAAATAAGACCTTATCGCCCGCTTTTACATCAAGAGCTACTTTTTGCCCATTATCCAGAGTTTTTCCGGAACCGATGGCGATTACCTTTCCCAGTTGCGGTTTCTCTTTAGCGGTTTCGGGGAGCAAAATCCCGCTTTTGGTCTTCTCCTCACTTTCGAGGACCTTAATAACCACTCTTTCCCCTAAAGGTTTGATATTCATAATATCCCTCCCATAATCTCTTTATTAGCACTCATCTGAAGTGAGTGCTAATACCAAGTTTTATTGTAACTGTCTTGTTTTAGATTTTCAAGAGATAAATAACATGGATAACGATGAATATCCGGGAAAAATTCACCATTAAATAAGTTTATCTTCAGTTTTCTCTGATATTCGTATTATTGCAATACGCTATAAGCATTTCTACACATTCGGTCCCGTTTTTTTCAATAAAACCAGGAAAAAAACAAGGGAAAAACGTTCATACCACGAAAATATATGAGAAATATCATTTTTACAGGAGACATTCCATGAATCTAAAAGTAGAACCCCATATTAAAGGCCTAATCTTCGATATTGACGGAACCCTGATAAATTCCATGCCGGTTCATTTCAAGTCCTGGCAAGCGATAGCCAAGACTTATGGTTTTGAATACCCGGAAGCCCTATTCTTCAAAAACTCCGGAAGGTCTACCGGGAGTATCGTAGCCTTGATTAACATCGAACAGGGTCTTCATCTTGACCCGGAGGAGATTATTCAAGCTAAAAAATCGTCGTACCGAAAACTGGCCGTTAAAATTGAACCTATTCCTCAAGTCTTGAAGATTGTAACCGAATATTGCGGTAAACTTCCCATGGCCCTGGGAACCGGTGAATACCGGGATATTGCCACCGCCAACATCAAAGCGGCCGGATTGAATAAGTACTTTGATATAATGGTCAGCGCTGATGACGTGACCCATCCCAAACCCGATCCGGAGACTTTTTTGAAATGCGCCGAGTTAATGCAGGTTGCCCCGGAAGCCTGCCAGGTTTTTGAGGATGGGGATTTAGGCTTGGAGGCGGCAAGGCGGTGCGGGATGGTGGCTACGGATGTGAGGCCATTTTTAGAATAAAGAAATCCTTTACAGTTTAACCATGGGACACTGTAGTTCACGGATTAAATCACTAATCTTCACGCACCTTCCCCAGGTATCATTCAATTGATCATATTTATTCTGCATTTTTTCCGGGTATCGTTCCATATTTTTATCGGCAAAAGCCCACTTTCTCAGTTTCGGCAAATCTAAAACGTAAAGGATTCTTTGCTTAAGAAAGATATAATAAACGAAATCAGCTTTCACGCCAGCCTCGGGCACAACCCAGCCCGGGGTTTCTCTTTTTTTATTGCTCCAGGTTTCTAGGAACAAATTACCGTATTTATCTTCGTTTTCGGTTTTAATGTCAATAAAGTATATGGCTTTATTTTTTTTGACGATTAAGTCGCCGAAATTTTGTTGAAAGGCCAGAATGAGTTCATTGCGTTCCTCGGTATTCACATATACAAATTCATCAAAATTCTTTTGTAGATAAGGTTTCACCAATTCATATCCCTTGACTTCGATTTTTTGACATTCGATGAATGAATTCATTCAATGCACCTCCGATAACTTTTTTTAAATGTATTTTGCCAAATTATTATCATTTGGTTAACTTAATATCTTATTGCAGGAAATAATTAAATAACCCCGAATTCAAAAGTATCTTTTTATCGGAGGCCAAGAACCAAATGTCCGACTGTTCCATCACCGTGTCCTCTCAACTGGCCCAAGCCGAACAATACCTTAAAAAATATTATGGCTATTCCCATTTTCGCCCCGGCCAAGCGCAGATCATTGACAGTATATTAAGTGGTAACGATGTCTGCGTAATCATGCCCACCGGCGCTGGAAAATCGATTTGTTTCCAAATACCGGCCTTGCTGTTTTCCGGGATTACTTTGGTCATATCGCCCCTGATCTCACTTATGAAAGATCAAGTGGACGCCCTTACCGAATTAGGTATCCCAGCCACTTTCATTAATAGTTCTTTATCCGGGCGCGAAGCCAAACTACGGATTCAAAAAGCCGCCCAAGGCGATTACCGCTTGCTTTATATCGCTCCGGAACGGTTGGAGACCGAATCTTTCGGGGAGTTGGTGGAATCCCTTTCCCAGTCGGTTTCGCTGGTGGCCATTGACGAAGCCCATTGTGTTTCCCAATGGGGCCATGATTTCCGGCCCAGTTACCGCCAGATCGGGCTATTCATCCAACAGCTTCCCAAACGGCCCATTGTGGCCGCTTTTACCGCCACCGCCACCCCCGAAGTCCAGGAGGATATTGTTAAGCTATTATCTTTGCAAAAGCCCCGGCTCCATGTCACCGGCTTTAACCGGGAGAATTTATCCTTCGCGGTGTTCAAAGGTGTCAATAAAAAAGAGTTTGTTATAAATTATGTGGCTGAAAACCGGGACAGCTCCGGGATCATTTACGCCGCCACCCGCAAGGAAGTCGACAAGCTCTACGAACTGTTGCTTAAAAAGGGATATTTGGCCGGAAAATATCACGCCGGCTTGAGCGATCAGGAGCGCATCCGCGCCCAGGAGGCTTTCTTATATGATGACATCCGGGTGATGGTCGCCACCAACGCCTTTGGGATGGGTATCGATAAATCCAACGTCCGTTATGTGATTCATTTTAACCTGCCCAAAAATATGGAATCTTACTACCAGGAAGCGGGCCGGGCCGGACGGGACAGTGTTCCCAGTGAGTGCATCCTGCTCTATGCCGCTCAGGATATTTTGTTGCAGAAATACTTGATCGAGCAAACCGTGCTCTCCCCCACCCGAAAAAGTAATGAATTTAAGAAATTACAGAATATGGTTGATTATGCCCATACGCAACGTTGTCTACGCCAATACATCCTGGAATATTTCGGTGAGACAGGCATCTCGGATCAATGCGGTAATTGCAGCAATTGTAATCAGCCCAGCGAATTCACTGATATTACTACCGAAGCCGCCAAAGTATTCTCCTGCATCCTGCGGATGCGGGAACAGTATGGAGTATCCATGGTAGCCGAAGTTTTAAAAGGTTCCCAAAATAAAAAAATTCTGGGCTTCGGTTTCGACCGCCTCTCGACCTACGGGGTCATGCGGAATTCACCTTTGAACAGCATCAAGGATCTGCTGAACTGGCTGGTGGCCGAAGGCTATCTGCGTCTCACCGGCGGACAGTACCCGGTAGTGCGCCTCGAACCTAAAGCAGTAGCCGTCCTGAAACAACAAGCTGAAGTTTTCAAAAAGACTACCGTAAAGACCGAAAAACCGGTGGCCAAGGATGAGCTTTTCGAAATACTGCGCCAATTACGCCGGGAAATTGCCGCCCGAGAACAAGTCCCCCCATATATCATCTTCGCCGACAGTACCCTTCACGAAATGTCCACCTTATTACCCACCACCGAAAAAGCATTTTTGGCCATTAAAGGCGTTGGTGAATCCAAGCTTGAAAAATACGGAACGCAGTTCATGGGGGCAATACGAAAGTATGTGGGGCCGGCATAGACGGAGTTGAAATCCGAATGCCAGAAGTCAATATTATCATTTAAGGAATAACGCAGTGATTACGATAGCTGACCCGATAATCACAATTCCCATGGCGGTTTTGCGTTTTCCGCTGGTATCGGCCTTCGGATAGGCGATTCCACCCATAACGGCGATAAGCATACCCATGGAGATAATTAACATTAACAATTCATGGCGTGTAATTTCAATGAGACCCAATTCCAATTTAATTTTAGGGTCCCTTAGCATATTAATCAACGATATCAACAATACTCCGGTTATAAAAAAAACGGTGTACATCCATTTCAGGTTCTTTTTGGGGGATTGATTGGGCATGAACTGTTGTCCCCTTTCCGGGATAATACCCTCACCATAATTATCGGTTAAATATGGTGATATGCTAATATTAAATGTGAATGAACGATTCAAAACCACGGCATGAGCGTTATCGGAACGAACTTGAAAAAAAGATTTTTAAATGAACTCTCTTGCATTCAATCCACAATATTGCTAAAATACCAATTAAGAATATTAACAATTTTTATTTACGGAGGGTAAGGATATGTCGAATACGATAACCAGGGAAACCAAGGAATTTCAAGCCGAAACTAAGCAATTGCTGGATTTGATGGTTCACTCCATCTATACGAACCGGGAGATTTTCTTGCGGGAACTGATCTCCAACGCTTCGGACGCTATCGATAAAATACGGTTTGAATCATTGACGAACCAGGCTTTATTGGAAGACGACTCGAATTTTGAGATTTTTATCGAGACTGATGAACAAAATAAAGCCCTGACCATTACCGATAACGGCATGGGCATGACCTACGACGAGGTCATCGAAAACATCGGCACCATTGCCAAATCCGGCACCAAAAGCTTTTTGGAAAAACTGGAGAACCGGGAGCAAGTGAAGGACAACCTGGAATTAATCGGCCAGTTCGGAGTAGGTTTTTACTCCGCGTTTATGGTTGCGGATAAAGTAACTTTGATTACCCGGGCTCCGGGCCAGGAACAAGGGGTCAAATGGGAATCCACCGGCGACGGAACTTACACTATCGAAGCGGCGCCCAAGGAAAAACGGGGTACTACCATCATCCTGAGCATTGCCGAGGAGTATCGCAACTCCGAGAAACCGGAGGAAAACTTTATCAATCAATATACCATTCAAAATCTGGTGAAGAAATATTCGGACTATATCCGATATCCCATCAAGATGAATTTCAGCAAGGAAGAAAAACCGGTGGACGAGGAAGGCAAAGTCATCGAGGGCGCGCCCAGCAAACATACCATTGAGACCCGGACGTTAAACTCCATGACCCCGCTATGGGCCAAAAACAAAAGCGATATCACCAAGGAAGAGTATCAGCAGTTTTATAAAAACCTGTTTCACGACTGGGAAGAACCGCTGGAGATTATCCATTCCAAAGTAGAGGGGGCGGTGGAATACACCACCTTGCTGTTCATCCCCTCCCGGGCGCCCTATGATTTTTATTCCCGGGATTATCATCACGGCATCAAATTGTATTCCCGAAATGTCTTCGTCATGGATAATTGCGAGGATCTTTTGCCGGAACACTTGCGGTTCGTGAGAGGACTGGTCGATTCATCGGATTTCTCCTTGAATATTTCCCGGGAAATTTTGCAACATAGCCAGCAATTGAAGCTGATCGGTAAAAATCTCGAAAAAAGCGTATTGAAAACACTGGAGAACTTGTTGTCGAAGGACCGGAAAAAGTATGAAGAATTCTGGGAGGAATTCGGCAAGGCCATTAAAGGCGGCATTTATATGGACTACCAGAGCCGGGAAAAACTCCAGGATTTATTGCTTTTCCCGTCTTCCCATGCCACCGAGGGAATGACCAGCCTGGATGAATATGTCCAACGGATGCCCGAAAAACAAAAAGTCATTTATTATGCCACCGGCAAGGATCGGGCCGCCGTCGAAAAGCTGCCGCAAATGGAGATTTTAAGGGATAAAGGCTATGAAGTGCTGTTCTTCTATGACCGGGTGGATGAATTCGCCATTGACGCTTTGCGGGAGTATAAAGAAAAGAAGTTCCAATCCGTCAGCCGCGGTGAATTGAAATTCGAGGATGATGAAGAAGCCAAGGACGAAAAGAGCAATACCGAAGAGGTCGCTAAGGATAATGAGTCAATGCTAAAGTCCATCAAGGAAGCATTGGATAAAAAAGTGACCGATGTGAAGATCTCTAGCCGCCTCAAATCCAGCGCCGTCTGCCTGGTGAGCAGCGACCATGGAATCAGCCTTTCCATGGAACATATCCTGTCAGAAATGGATCAATCCATGATGAAAGCTAGCCGGATATTGGAATTGAATCCCAATCATCAAGTATTCGGCACCCTGAAAGGACTTTATGACGCCGATCCAAATTCAACCACATTCAAGGAATACTGCGAGCTCTTATACGGACAGGCTTTGCTCATGGAAGGGTTCCAACTGGAAGACCCGGTAACCTTCGCCAATCAGATTGCCAATTTGATGGCGAAAGCTAGATAAGATTTAACGATCAGTAGCCGTCTCATTCGAGACGGCTACAATCAATTTACCGAAAGAATTGGGATGTAATTACTCCTGCATTCTCCCCTTAATTTCTTCGAAAGTTCCGATTATCGAACCCATTAACTGAATCGTGGCTTCGGCTTGATCGAAGTCAAACCGAAGATCGAAACTTTCCGGTTCCCGTAGTATCTGACAGCTAATGATAAAAGTATGGTCGGAGGTCCATGCCCCTTTCAAGGCTACTGGTCCGGAACCCTTGGTAGTGCTAAAACTAAAAACCATTGGCCCCGATTCTTCGGTAATACGGTAAACATCATCCAACCCCACCGGATATTCAAAGCTACCGCCGTCAATATAGGTAATCTTTAAAAAACAAGTATTCTTTTGGTCAAATCGTAACGAAACAGACCGGTAGTTGCCGGAATTGGGTTCGCATTGAATGACTTTCGTTGAGATTTTGGCGGCAATGGCAGGTAACGGCGGAACCGGTTTACTATCAGGTGTTTCAATCCTTTTCAACAAACTTTTCATTTTCCTTGCGATTTTAGGATTGGCAGGCAACGGCCCATCGGATTTTACGGCGGAAATAACAAACCTTTCCATTATATCCAGGAGCCAATTTACCGCAGCCTGTCTATTCCCGCTGGTAAAGACCACTACCATGTTGGATTTCGGAATTACATAAATGAGTTGGTCACCCCAGCCAAAAGAGTAATAACCGGATGGAGCGATCCACCACATATAACCGTAAGGAATGGAATCATTTATGGTAGGCCTCCAACGGATATGTTCTTGAGTGGATATTGCAACCCACTCCGCCGGAATAATTTGTTTACCATCCCAAACACCTTGCCGCAAATAAAGGTAACCAAACCTGGCCATATCCTCCGGAGTAAGGTATAATCTCATAAATCCCCAAGGGACACCTCTTAAATCTTGTTCCCAATCCAGGTTGGAGATTCCCAAAGGTTTGAAAAGATTTTGGTTGGCGAAGTCAAGTGTATTGGTTCCGGAAGTTTTGTGAATGATAGCGGACAAAAGATGGGCGGCTCCACTGAAATAGTTAAATCTAACCCCCGGTTCACCGGCCATCGGGCGATTAAGGATGTTCAGAGCAGGATCTTCGGACATAACCGTTGGAATAAAATCACGTCGATAGGTGCTACCCCGCCAATTTTCAAACCATTCGATTCCCGCGGTCATGGTTAACAGATTTTCAATAGTTATGGCCTTTTTCCGGTCATCAAGGTTGGCAAGAGAGTATTCCGGGAAGAAATCCAATACTTTTTGATGAGTATCCTTTATTAAACCTTTCTGAATGGCAATTCCGGTTAACGCCGATATAAAACTATCGGTACTATCCCATATGTGCTGTTTAATATTTTTGTGATAAGGCGTAAAATAGGCTTCGGTGACCAAATAGCCGTTACGGATAATCAGTACGCTATGTAGATTGAGGAAGTCTTTATCGATCCTTTGAATGCTCCGAAACATCGCATATAATCTTTCGGAATCCATCCCCTGTTCTTCGGGAGTTGAGGTTCGCCAACTTTCTTTGGGCCAATAATTGGCGCCATCATCGATTTTACTGAAAACCGAAACGCTTAACATAAGTGTTAACAATAATAGCAATAGTAATATCTTGATTAATGGTTTCGTTATAATTCATCCTTCCATGACAATTATTCTTATTCATTATACTACAGACTGATTATCGGATCTACCAAGGCGGATATATCAAGATAGCGGACATGTTGAAAGCATTGAAAATTCATGTTTAAATTTCCGATGAACTAAGACGGCGATGAACGGTTTGCATGGAATTACGTGCTTTAAAATAAATAACAAAGCCACCCAACATGTACTATAATTTAGGGAACGGCTTTGTTATTTTTACTTTTTTTATTAACGGTGGAACAACTCGATACAAAGTTTTAATTCGATTTAATTGATGGTACAATAAATCCACTAATAATATTTCGGTGCTCCTCACGATTTTGATCCAAATCGGATATAATGACGATAACTAATTTTAAATCCGGGATAACATAAATGAATTGTCCCCCAAAACCGTAGGCAAAAAAGGCGGGGTGATCTTTGACAACGGTTACCCAACAGTGATAACCGTACTGCTGTTCATCTTCCTGCGTCCCACCCTCATTATGTTTTCGGGTTACCTCCGCGATCCACTCCTTGGATAATATTTGCTTTGAGCCCCATTTGCCTTCCTGGAGATACAATTGTCCGATTTTAACCATGTCACGGCTTTTAAGCTCTAAACCGTAACCACCGGTATTATATCCCTTTAAATCGGCAGGCCATACCTTCTCGGCAATGTTCAACGGTTCAAATAAATATTTATTGGCAAATTCCAACTCACTCATTTTGGTGGTTCTGGAAATGATGGCTGATAAAATTTGGGAATTCAGCGTATTGTAATTAAACACTTCTCCAGGTTTATTAATCACAAGAAGCTTAAAAGCATATTTTATTGGATCACTCAATACTTCCGAATTTTCATTGCCAAGTTTGGAATCGAGCCAATAAAAACCCGATGTCATCGTTAACAAATGCTGAATCGTTATTTCTTTGATTAATGGATCCGTTTCCGGATGGACATATTCGGGGAAAAAGTCAATCACCTTCTGATTAACCCCGGTTAAAAAGCCTTCCTGAATGGCAATTCCAACGAGAGTGGCGGTGACTGTTTTAGTAACGGAAGCGGTATCGAACAAGCTATTTTTATTAAAATTTTGATAGTATTTTTCAAAAACAAGTGCATCATTCCGTAATACCAGCACACTTCGGATGTGAGGGAATTGATTTTTAATATACTGATCCATTTTTCTTAAATTTTGGGAGCTCATTCCCTGTTTCTCCGGGGTAGTTATTATCAGTCCATCACCGTTATCACTCGCGAAAGATTGAAAACCGGTAAACGAGTAAAGAAGCGAAATACATAAAATAAAAAGGATTTTTTTAAAAAAGGGGGTCATTTTTTGTCTCCTTTCATCGGAATAAAGTTTAGTTGTTCGGTATACATATAATTCTCTAATAGAAATATAGTTTACTTTTACTAATAATAGGTCTCAAACCTTAGCCGGATTTCCTTGAGACTGAGCCGAGTTTAGACTTACTCCTGCATTCTCCCCCGAAATTTTGTGGAGTCTCCGGTAAGGGGATTTTTAATTTCCACGAATACTTTTTTATCGTTAAATATGAGCTGTATATCCAGCGCCATCAAGGCATGTTTCTTGATATCCTGCCAACTGAGCGTGAAGGTATTCTCCGAATCCCAAGATCCTCTAAAAGCCATTGGCCCTACTCCATTTGATGTAGCAGTCCGGTATTTGCCGTCCAGGCCTACCGGAAATTCACAATCGTTTCGATTATCGAATGAAATGATTAATACACTAGTATCTGTTCCCGCAAAGCGCAGGGCAAATGATTGCAGATCCATTGAATTTGGCTCACATTGAAACTTTTTCCCGGAAATTGCGGCTGCGGTTTTAAAACGTGACGCTAATAGTTTCTGGGAAGCCAATCGGCTTTCCAAGGTTCCCGGTGCCCACCGTTTCTCCTTGAGAACCTGAATGCCGGTGATCCGCCAAACACGGCGAATTGGCCGCAAGGTTAAAATTTCCACCCGCTGAATATTTTGAAAGGTATCTTCCACCTGGACCCACAATATATATTCAGCCCGGTACTTGGCTTTGGTTTTATTCCGCATCAGCATCCGTCCGTGAAATTCGGTATAGGTGAGATTTGTAAAATAGCCCTTACCCCAAAATATACTTAGCGTATTGATCTCATCGCCAAAAGCACTCCGCTTTTTGACCCAATATAATGTTTCATCCTGCAATTGGGTATTTAACGTAATGATGCTTTTGTAATAGTAATTTACAACCTTTTCGGGAGGCGTATGGGGCGTCAGATAATGTTTACCCTGCATTGTCAATGCAAATCCCAGGAAAAACAGGATTAACCCGGTAATAACAATTGTAATCAGGCCGTATCTCCGAAACCACAACCAAAAGCCTTCCTGGAACCAATATTTTTTAAGATTCCCTTTGGCTTTACCGGCATATTCCAGGGCAGCTTCATCGGAGATTTGATAGTTTCCGGTGTTTATTATCACCGTTAGTTTTCCGATTAGCAAGGTTACGGTTGGGCGCTGCTTGGCTGGTTTCGTCAGGCAGTCCATGATCAATTGGCATAAGTCTTCACTTAATTGGGGTTGTTGATCTTTGAGAGAAATAATTTTGGACCGGAGGATTTTGGCGATCCGATCCTCCAGGGTATTGGTTTGAAACGGATCTTTCCCGCTAAGTAAACGGTATGCCAAAACTCCCCAACTAAAAATGTCGGATCGTTGATCCCATCGATGTCCCTTCATCACTTCCGGCGCAAAATCCACTTTGTACAGAGGATCGGCGAATTGATGGAGATGGTTCATCACCGGGGGATCCTGCAACCAAAACCTTCCGTTCTCATCCTGTTTTAATTGTCCCGCGCTTAATCCCCCCAATGGTATACCCTGCTGGTCCATATCTGAGCACATATGATAAGTCTGCATAATTTCTAGCGGTATATCCTATTCGGAATTATTTGATTAATAACCTCAATTGCCTCTCCAATCCCCGTCGTAAACGTTCAAAAAGCCGTACTTTTTCAAGTGGTGGTTCACTCGAGCCATACCGTGCCTGTTGGTAATTGAATGTAATTTCGTTGATAGCCTTCGCTTCTTCTGGTAAAAGCTCATTCAATCCGGAAGCTATATCCTGCGTTGTATGGGACGGCTCCCATTGAAGTCCATGAGAACGGGCCTGTTCAACCGTCCGGTAATAACCCCGCCGGATGACGGCCTGCGGTCCCCGGCCCCAGGAGTACCGTTTATTTTTCTCCTCCGGTTGCGAACCGTCGGGAAAATCAGTGTCTGAATCACCTCGCTTGATCCTGCTCCCCGATTTTATCCGGGACCGCCATCCCCGCCAGAGATTTACCCAATATAAATAAAGTTTAATCAAAGTCTTGGGCAGTCCTTTAATTTGATCCAGTTCCCTGGCCAAGGAAGGATATAACTTACTGCACAAGTATCCGGCCAAAACGATAATACATATTATGACCGCTATTAAAGGGATCACCAAGGCGATTATTAAAGCAATTTTTATCACCAGTTTCGTCAGTTGACCGGATTGATTCAAATTCATATATTGGGTCATGCCTTTTTCCACCCAATCGATTGGTGTCGGTACCTCTGGGGCGGGGACGGGTCCGGTAGTGGATTTTGATATCAAGGTGAGCAGACGCGCCCACCATTCATCGTGTCTACCGAAATCCGCCGGCACAATACCACAAAACAAGGCCATTCCACCAAAAAGAATTGCTAACCAGCGATACCAAATGGTTTTAAAACCAATACCCGGTTCGACCCCATCCACTTTCCAACAAGCACGTTTAAAATAGAAGAAGCCTATGGCTAAAAGCAGCCAACCGGTGGCCACCTCTATAAAAAACAGCCCGATCATAATCTTTCTTAAGACTGTGGAAGCTCGCATCACTGGAAACTGGACCCCGAAAAACAGCACTGAAATGAAGATCAGCGAAATAATTACCCAACGCCAAGTACTCCAATCCTTTCTCCATTGAATCAAAATTAAATTATCGTTTAGATCTGAATTTGAACTATCACTCGTGAATGTAAGCTTTTGGGGAACCCTGCTGAGCCGGGCCAAAATCCGCTGTAAACTGATAATTGACCCCCAGATAACCGCGATCAATAAACACCACAACCAATTGGATTTGATCAGCGGCAATGGATTAAAAACAAATGGTGGTATGGTTTGGGTTGCTATCCAAATCCGGCCCCACAAACCAAGCCATTGGCTTACGATCAAGATAATACCCCGAGTCAATAAAGGAATTCGCAGCAAATCGCCAAGAGCATTGAGGATGGCCACCGTAAGCGCCAACCCCGTAACCCAAAAAATTATCCCCAATGGTTGGGCCATGAGTTGCTCCGGCCCCCAAATCGCCATAAAGAATACAATGAAACTGGCAACCAGGCTTCCAGCAAGCACCGCGCCGCTGAAGAGCGCCTTTCCCAAATCATCGGACTCGGGCAATGAGGAATGCATGGCTATCCCTCCTTTGGGTAACCGTATAATAGGAAATCTTGGCCCGTTCCAGCTCAGGTCTTGGCAAAACGACATTTTTGGATTCCAGCCATAAAAAGAGGGGATGATAACCGGTATGCTTTAAATTTTGCGCGTGTTTCACCATGTCAACCGAGATCAGGGGTGTAATGAATAACAGACACGAACCGTTCTTGAGACGATAGGCTTCCTGAAATAACGGTAAATACGGTTGATTCTCATGTAAAGTTACTCCGGCCAAAAAAGTCAAGATCCGTTTTCCCTGCTCATGACCGTTCTTGGGCGCAAACTTAAAAACAATATCCGGGCTGGTATCCGCCAGTTTACCATTGCAATAAAACCCCGGTGTTTCCTTGTGATCGATGAGTTGATGGACCAGGGACGCCGCAAAATCAATTCCTGATTCGGAAAGCCAATACCAATCACTAACCGGAAAATCAGCTTCGGCCAGGTTCAAAAAAACACCGATCTCCGCCGCCAGCGTAGTCTCCCATTCCTTGACCTTCAATTGGCCGGTCCTGGCCAAACTGGGCCAATGGACTTTTTTCAGGCTATCCCCGGGATAATAATCGCGGCAGCCCTTTAGGCGGGATGGATCTTCATGCAAGCCAAACAATACTTTCGAGTTTCCCCAGAGCAAATGGCGGGTAAGGTATAGTCCCTCCACTGTGGACAACGGCGGATAAACGATGATCTTTTCCGGTGAGGCGATATGAATTGTGTTTTCTTTCCAGCCAAAGGGATCTCCCATAGTAACGATCAAATCGGGGACATTATAAATACCGCGTCGCTCCGGGAAAAAGGACATTTGCATGGATACACTGCCGTGAGGTTTTATGGATACCAGGGATTGCCAAAGACTCGAACCCAGTTCATGCGAAAAAGCCCGGCTCATGGTACACCAAAACACGGGAAACCATGAGGGATTGGATAACCGCAACTTAAGGACAAGTTCCGTACCGGCGAAACCGGTTCCTGCGGATAAATCTTCCTTAATGCAAATTTTTTGAGAACTCACCCTTAATCCCCACCATACCGGCATCGATACACCCAGTCCGAAAAATAAAACCGTGAATGAGCCTGAAACTGCGCTGAATAGGGTAATTACACTCAAAATAACAAAGGGTCCAATATAACTATTCATGGAAAGCACGCTCCGTGGGTACCGGAACCGAATCCAAGATTTCCCGGACAACCCCCTGGCCGGTGACCCCTCTTACCGATGCCTCGCTCTTCACGATGACCCGATGCGCCAGGATGAATGGCGCCAGGTATTTAATATATTCGGGGATGACAAATTCTTGACCACGTATGGCCGCCAAAACCCGGGCGGCGTTAAAAACGGCGATGGCGCCGCGGGGGCTGACCCCTAACTCCAGATCGGGGTGGGATCGGGTCCGGGAGATAATCTCCACCACATAGGCCCGCAGACTTTCCTCGAAATGAATACTCCTCTTGGCTTGGATAAAAACGGACACTTCTTGGGGGGTAACCACCGGCCCGATGCTGTTAATGGGGTGTTCCCCCTCCAGCCGCGCCAACATCTTCAATTCATCTCCGGCTTCCGGGTAGCCAAGGGCAATCCGGATCAGAAACCGGTCCAACTGGGCTTCCGGCAATGGAAAAGTCCCTTCATA
>JAEZJQ010000080.1 GCA_023436305.1 Bacillota bacterium | reverse complement strand
GGGGCAAAATGCAGATCAGAGATGTTGCCGGTCAATATTCGATTCAATTCCTCAGGGTAAGGTTGCCATTTATCGCCGGTTCGCAAACCGGCTTCCACATGGGCTACCGGGATATTCTGATAAAATGCGGCCAGACTACTTGCAAATGTAGTGGTGGTATCGCCGTGTACAATAAGGAGATCGGGCTTCTCGCTTTGCAAAATAGGAGTGATTCCTAGTAGAATGCGGCTGGTTATTTCAGCGAGGTTTTGACCAGGGGTCATAATATTCAAGTCGTATTCCGGAATCAACCCAAATCGCTGTAATACTTGATCGAGCATTTCCCGATGCTGGCCGGTAACAATAGTCTTCACCAAAAAATCGGTCTCTTTCCAAAGTGCGATGATTACCGGCGCCAGTTTTATCGCTTCGGGCCTTGTCCCAAAAACGATACAAATTCGAATGGGTACTTTCGTGTTTAAATAATGGCCAAAATTATTCACCAACCCTCCCCCATTCTATAAAAGAATACCGCTTAAAAACAAAAATTACAAGCGCTGATTTTCAGCTAAATCAGGCAATATTCGGATTTTATTACGAAATACTAGCCGCTATTCCATAAAACATTCTATTTTCTCTTTGTAACTCGGTTTTATAAAAAAATAAAGAACCGCATATCGGTGGGATATTGAACGGCCCTTTCATCAATCAAAAAACGGTCCAGAAAAACCCTTAATTTAGTAATATGAACGTCAAATGATACAGGTTCATTTGGTGCCGAACAATCGATCACCGGCATCACCCAGTCCCGGAACAATATAACCATGAGAATTTAACCGGTCATCGACAGCGGCCACAAAAATGGGGACATCGGGATGCTTTTCCTGCAACAATTTAATTCCTTCGGGAGCGGCAATTAAACACATGAATCGAATCTGAGTCGCACCGCGCTGCTTTAAAAACTGAATTGCCGCCGCCGCCGAACCCCCGGTAGCCAGCATGGGATCGACCAAAATTAATTCCCGCTCCATGATATCGTTGGGAAGTTTACAATAGTATTCAATGGGTTGCAATGTCTCAGGATCGCGATAGACCCCAATATGGCCAACTTTCGCGGTGGGAATCAACTTTAAAATGCCGCCGATCATTCCTAAGCCCGCCCTTAAAATGGGAATCACCGCTATTTTCTTTCCGGAAACCGTCTGGCAAGTCGCGATGGCAACCGGAGTTTCCACTTCCACTTCTTCCAGTTGAAAGTTACGGGTAACTTCATAGGCCATTAACATTGCTACTTCTTCCAGCAACTCCCGAAATTCTTTAGCGCCGGTGTCTTTATCACGAATAATCGACAGTTTATGCTGAATTAATGGGTGATTGATTACGGTAACATTGGCCAAGGTTATCTCTCCTTTATTTATGAGTATTATTTATCGGATGAATCAACATCAAACGAAGCGCAAAATATTTTCTCAAACTGCTTTTACTCCTCCAATGATGCTTTGATTTGTTTGACGACGATCTTCAGTTTTTCCTTAATTTCATTCGCGCAAATTTTATAGGCTTCAATATTTTGGCCATATGGATCAGGTATCTCAAGCGTGGTCAGCTTTTCTTGAATCACTTCCAACTCGCGTTTTTCAGGGGCAATCTCTTGCTCCATTTTTTGTTCGATTCGCCGTAATTCTTCATCCAGAGCACGCATTTGCCGGCTTAATTCCAGATTACGGCGGCGTAACTCTTCGAGTTTTGGGGCTTCCCGTTCCAGGAATTTACGGCGTTTCTCTTCGAGAGTTAATCGTAAAATTTCGGCACGATCCATTAAATCTTCGATCTCTTTCACCCCTTGCGCAAATTCACTTAATGTGAATACTTTCTTATTGGCTGATGGCAATATTTTCAATACCGTTTTCTTTTGTTCCAGGGTCATTGTCAACACCAGATCGGCATTGGAGAGCATCTCCGGCGTAATTGGCTTGGCCCGGTGTTGCCGTAAGTCGATTCCTTCCCTAGCCATGACTTCGATAGCATTTTGAGCGGCGCTATCTCCGGATCTAGCTCCCGTTCCAGCCGAAACTACCCGAATGGTGGTTGCTTTTTCGGCCAGATCCTCTATCAGCATCTTACGGAGCAAAGCTTCGGCCATACTACTACGGCAAGTATTACCGGTGCAAACAAACAAAACTTGTTTAATCATAAACAGCCTCTTCCCCTGAAATGCAGTATGAAAAATCCTGAATAATCAATAGTATTATTGGTTAATTTAGTAAAAATTCACCCGGTGAAAGGATGATGTTCATGCCGGTTTGGCCGTTTACTGATGATCACTTTCATTTTTTGATTTTAGAATGCCCAAAATGTCGAAACCAATGGTATTTCCAAGCCATTCCAGCTTCCGGCAACGATATTCATACGATCTGGGTTTGCGCCGGTTGTGGTAATAATGAAACCCTTCGGTTCAAATGTTTACTGAATTTTGGCGAGCTTGGCTTCAACTTTCCCAAAGGACGTCAGTACTCGAATCGCCAACGGGACACGACTTTTATCCTGCGCAATTGACACCATGATCTTCCCACCGCTGTGGTCCATACGATAATACTTGGTATATACGCCGCAGTCGAGATTCAAGGCTTCAGTTCCTTCTGAAACATTATAAGACGTTTCCTCTATCTTTCCATTCTCGTAATAGTATAATTTGTTAACACCTTTCTGAAAATCGCCTTTTCGTAAGAAAAACTGCAGGGATACGGCATCATGGACGATTCCGGGCAGTTTTATTTCGCTGGTCTCTATTTTACCGTCATCAACGCAATAGGAACGAGTAACCATTCCGCGCTCATAGTCAAATTCCACTTTTTCGATACTGGTTGTTTGTCCTTGATGAACCTCCCGCCGAATGCTTAATGGATATATCCCGTTTCCATCTAAAATTACATCTTCCACTTCGGAGTATCTGGTAAGGCTCCAGGCCAGTCCGATGGTCTTCATGGAACACTGGATATGAAATACATCTCTATTTTGTTCTGAATTTCGCGAGAGAACCCTTACGGTTTGCTTGCCACCTTGAATGAGTGATTTCACCCATAAATCGTAATCCAATATTTCACCGACCCTGGGGTAATACCCGCCAGTACCGGCCTTAGCATCCACATTCGGATCGCCGTCATTCAAAACCGGTCCGGCTACCGAATCGGCATAACCAATATATCCAAATCCCAATAATAAAACCAAGCCGTAAATCAACCCAAACTTTACGCAATTATGAAACATGGATTACATTACCTCCAGCGGCTTTTTGAATCCGGTTGGCAATGGCCAAACCCACTCCGGTTGATTCCACTCCTTCAATATAAATCATCTCCACCGGCAGTTGATCACAAAACCGGAGCAAGTGATATAACCGGTTCGCTATAATCTCCGGATTCGCTTGTGGACCTAAATCGAGAACCCATTCATTACGATAAAGACCGATATTTTCGGTGCTTCCAAGCACGATTGCCTTTTGAGAAGGACTTAAGGCCAATAACCGGTTAATTTCCGCCACCACCTTCCGATTCTCCCCCTCGATCAGCAAAACCGGAGCCTGTGGCGCATAATGCCGGTATTTCATTCCCGGCGCCTGCGGACGATCTTGCGCCCGGCCATTTGATATTTCCACCGTCTCACCTAATACCGTTTCCATCATTTCTCGGGTAACCGATCCCGGCCGCAAAATAACCGGAACCTGGCGGATTAAGGAAAGAACCGTTGATTCAATTCCCTTGGCACAAGGACCGGCATCAATGATTGCATCAATTTTCCCCGCTAGATCTTCGCGTACATGATCTCCCAGGGTCGGACTGGGACGCCCTGAAAGGTTAGCGCTTGGGGCTGCCACCGGAATACCGGTAATCCGTAATAATTCATGCGCAACCGGGTGGGAGGGCATTCGAACCGCTACTGTATCCAAACCTGCGGAGACAATTGCCGATACATTCTTCGTTTTTGGAAAAATAAGCGTTAACGGACCCGGCCAAAACTCTTCAATCAAGCGCTCCGCCTTGGGACCAATCTCTGTAGTTAATTCAGTGAGTTGTGTCAATTGCCAAATGTGTACAATTAATGGATTGTCGGCCGGACGGCCTTTCACCGCGAATACTTTCCGTAATGCGGACTCATTATTATATACAGCTCCCAGACCGTAAACCGTCTCGGTTGGAAAAGCCACCAAACCCCCATTTTGAAGGATTTCAGCCGCTTCGTTCAACGGTTTTAAATGTGGGTCATCCATCGAAAATATTTTCGTTTCCAAACTTTCACCTGATCAGGATTAAAATAATCTCCGTTTTTTCTTGTTATATTTTTTACACTGAATTGGAATATTCCTGCTTTAGGGGAACTATTATTTTATTTTATTCACCAATATGGCAGTGAAATATTTAACAAAATCCAAAGTGGTCACGATTTTCAACAGAGAAAACGATACGATCGCTATACGCAATACACCATCTCACTCCTCGTTAATCCGGTATCCCCTGATAAAAAGTAACACCGCAATAATAAACGCTAAAAAGAGATCCGCCTGCCAATAACCCCAAAAATAATTCAACCCCAACCCGACGAGCAGCATCAACGGCAGGGACATATAAATCAAGGCGCTTTGTAAATTTTGAGCCAGGGTGGTCACATCCGAACTGGTTTTATATCTGATTACAGCAAAAACCGGCGTAATAAACAGTGATACAAACGCAATGATCAGCCCTCCCAAGGTTGGCTTGGGAAGAACATGAAAGATCCCGCGGCGGATTGGCTCAAAAAGTAAGAAAGTTCCCAAAATGAAAAAGAAGAATACAGCTCCACGCCTTGCTTTTCTACCCCGCCTCACCGCTTCATCCTTAAACCCACTATTAATCAAGTTACTCCGCATAATTAAAACCAGCCCCAGCCCTGTCTCGGCAATACTGTAGATACCGAAAGCAAGTAAACCGATACTGCTGGCGATAAAGCCGAAGACGATGGATATGTAGGCTTCAATTAGATTGTAAATAATCGTTAAGTATTCAAAGTTGAAGCTTCGTTGAGTCATTGAACCTCCGAATTCATTCAAGATTAAAGATTGTAGATTCCAAAGCTTTCTAAAGCCTTTCATGGATACCGACGCTTCCTCTAATCCGCGCCGCCTTTACATTCGCTAGATTCGAATCAAATTGATTAGAATTATCCTATGGATACTCCCATGTTTTTCGGGAACGATAAACAACCTTTTCCTATGAAGCGAGGAGTCTGTGCGAATAACACATTTTTATAGCTTAAAACCACAATATCTTGTTATAGATTATGTTACTAAACACTAAATATGCTTCGAAAACCTATTACCCGCACAGACTCCTAGGTAGCCTTCAATATATCATCAAAAAAACTTCGTTGCTTGTTCCCCATATTCTCTGCCGCTATAAGTAATATCCCGTAACAGCAATAATATCCGGCCTCCGTATACTACAAAAACACTTAATTTTTCGCCATTTCCCGGCAAACTCCTGCCTATATTCTCCCTGATTTTGAATCTTAATAAAAAACAAATAAGCCAGGCTCCCCCGGCTTAAATCATCGAATCTTAAATTATTTTATGACAATCTATAATCTTCAATTTGTTATTTTTAATTTGTAAGCTTCAATGTTTAAATCAGTAATTTGTAATCTCGAAGAATTACCTGGCCAACCAACCACCATCAATCGCCAACGTAAACCCATTGATATACGCGGAAGCCGACGCAGCTAAAAATACCACGGCGCCTTTTAAATCATCCGGCACTCCCAGACGTCCGGCTGGAATCCTGCCTATAATATCCTGATTAGATAGCGGTTCATCCGCCTGAAATGGATTCGACTCTTCCCCGGTCATATACCCGGGGGCAATGGCGTTGATGTTGATATTATGTTTGGCCCATTCGTTGGCCATCAGCCGCGTCAAACCCAAAATGCCGCTTTTACTGGCGGTAAACGAAGATAACTGAATCCCGCCATGAAACGAATGGATAGATGCGATATTAATGATTTTACCGCCGGTACCTTGCTTGATGAATTGTTTGGCCACGGCCTGGGAGCAGAAAAAGACGGTTTTGACGTTGTGATTCATCACATCATCCCAGTCTTTCTCGGTAAAATCCAGGGCATTTGCCCGACGGGCGATACCGGCGTTGTTGACCAGAATGTCGATATGGCCAAAATGCCGCAACGCTTGATTAATAATACCCGGAATCGGCTCAATGCTGGTCAAATTGGCAGTAATCCCGATAAACTTACGTCCTATCGCTTCAATCTTGGCTTGCGTCTCCGCTAGATCACTATAGTCAACTCCAATAATGTCCGCTCCAGCCTCGGCTAGGCCCATGCAAATTCCCTGACCAATACCGGTACCTGCCCCACTGACAAGGGCTACTTTACCATTGATTTTAAATTGGTCAAGAATCATTGCTTCCTATCCTCCAATAAAGTAAAAGTTACGATTACAAATTGGCTGGTTACAATTGAAAATGATTAACAACCTGTTCGTCAATATTTAATCCAGTACTAAGAATTATCGGAATGATTCCCCAAAAACTTTAACACTCCGTCTTTCACCTTGAAACTACTGCTTCAAATCACTATCAAGTTGTTTCAGATTTGATAATCCATAACTTTACCGAATGATAATACAAAATTTATACGTTAACTCAATGTCATTTCGACAACGTCCAAGATAATCCTTCTATTTACGAAAAATTATTAATATCTTTGGCAAAAATCTCAGAAAATCCTTAAATCCGGGTGGCTATGCATTACCCCGAGCCATGGGATTTAATATAAAAGTATTACCGCCATCATCACTAGCGGTTCAACTCCGGAATTCTCCACCGCATGTCCTTTTCCACCGCCGGTTAAGACGGCGTCGCCGGGTCCAACCGTTTTCGTTTCATCCTGATCCAATACTTTCCCTTGGCCGGAGATGATATAATAAATCTCTTCCTCCTGGTCATGTTGGTGAAACCCGATGGAGCCACCGGCTGAAATGGTTATCTCCGCCACCAAACGCGCTTTCCCTGTCAATTCATTCTGTTTGAACAAATGTTTGATAGCCACGGTTCCCCGGCCACCCCGCATATTCTCCCGCAATTCAACCGCCATTTCTTGTGAGGAACGTAACATTAAAAAACCTCCTTTATTTTCAATCGTAGTACTCACAACCTGATAAAGATTTAAAGAATAACCATACTGAATAAAAATCCTACTTTTATGATAAAAAGTAGGAAGTAAAGAAATTCTTGATTTTATTTCAAACTTCAAACTTCACCCTTCACACTTCTCTAACGCTTACCCTTTTTTAATCGATTTGAACTGGTTCCAAAAACCCTTCTTGTTTTTCTCATCATCATCGGGAAGGATTTTCGTGGTATTCATCAAATCGGCGATCTGGCCGACGGTTAAAACTTTATAAGCTTCCTCCTTGGCTGCGGCGGTCTCATTGGCGTTATTGGTTTTGGCGGCATTGGCATCGGAAGAGGGGACGAAGCCGGTTGCCGAACGCTTCTCAGCCAAGCTGGCGGCGGATTTCACATCCGATAATACCGGCTGCACCGGATCCGCGGGTTTCTGTTCACCGAAGCTGCGGCGGCGAGCCGTCGGGAGAGGATTCGATTGATCCCATTCCACCAAATCATCACCTAGATTAGTGGAAACGCGCCGGTTTACCCGGTTGACGATCTCTGGTTCCATTTCTTGAAGTTTGGTCCGTATCCCCTGTAACCGGTTTATCGGCATTTCCAATCCGGCCAGTAATAAGTGAAGCACTATTTTTCGTTGCAGTGAATTGTCAATATACAATCCCCTAAACAAAGTCGGCGTGTTGGTTAAATTTTGACATTCCTGATAAAGCAGTTCCACGGATTCTGCGTTGACCCGGTAATTTTCCGGACATACCAATAAGGCCGCCACCCGGATACTTTCACCCTGGAAATTATTTTCTTTTAAAATACGGACGATCTCCTGGCGGCAAGAGGTGGCCAACCTGGTGGGGTCACTGCTTTCCGAGACTTCAACTTCGATTTTCAGAGGTGTGAAACAACCCGGGGTATTCAACAAACGGAAAAAATCCTCCCGGTCAAATACAAACATATTGGACGGGCGGTTTGGCATCTGATTCACTTCATCCAGGGAATTCACGATGAACTCATTGGCCACCGGCCAGAAACCCATCACCGGACGATTGGCGTAACGGACTCTGAGTAACTCATTATCAATGAAATATAATGGTGTGGGACTGACATCACTTAAGATATCCAATCCTTTTAAAGCATTTTTATGTTCTTCCATGGACTCACTGGCCAAAGGGATAGTGCAAATACAGCCCGTGGTAAGTCCAACCTGCCTGCAAAGCTCGATGGTATCGGCGACTACTCCGGTTCCGGTTCCGCCGCCCAAACAGGCGGTCACAAAAACAAAATCCACATCACGGGAAAAATAATCATGAATCATTTTGTGAACCTTGGCGGCATCGGCCCGGATCGCTTCCTGTCCGACTCTGGGGTCTTTCCCCGCCCCCAGACGGGAACCGATACTGATCCGGTACTCATGGGGAATCATGGTCAGAGCGGCCAAATCCACCGGTGAAGTATTAATGGCAATCGTCCGGTATCCTTTTTGAGCAAACAGATCAGCGATTTTTCCGCCGCCTTGCCCGCATCCTACAAATCCAAATTTGATTCCTTTATCTTTCATATTCGGCCTCCATATCCTCGAATCACTCAGCACGAACGTACTTTATACGCCCCGTATACCGGCACTGACGAGTATTGCTAAATGGTATGGTCTTTCATAATCCCTTTTCGTGAGGAAAATAAGTACATATTTAAGTGTAGAATTTGACTTAAACCGCCAAAATCCTTTTTTTTTATGTGAAATTTTAAAGGTACTTCTTAAAACACTGATGATGTTAAAAAAACAAGCCAGCCCACATTTTCAAGGCTAGCCTAATGAATCCGATTTAATTACATCTAAGTTACCCCAACCTCTTTTTCAAACCTTCCATCTCATCCTTGATCTCCTTGGGTAGCCGGTCAAATTTGGTGAAAAACTCTTCCTGGTTTGCTATATCCTCTTTCCAGGCTTCCGGTACCACTTGAAACAAACCCCGGAGATCTTCCTTGGAGAAGTCCAACCCGGTTAAGTCAATATCATCTTCAGTCGGCAGATACCCAATCGGAGTCTCCTTAGCCCCGGCCTTTCCGGCGCAACGGTCCAGGATCCATTTTACCGCCCGGAAATTCTCGCCGTAGCCCGGCCAAACGAAATTCCCTTTATCATCCGTTTGGAACCAGTTAACATGGAAGATTTTCGGGGGATTGGGAATCCGTTTACCCATTTCCAGCCAATGCTTGAAATAATCACCCATATTATAACCACAGAACGGCAGCATGGCCATGGGATCGCGCCGGATGACTCCAACCGCGCCGATAGCGGCAGTGGTCGTTTCCGAAGCCATCGAAGCTCCTAAATATACGCCATGTTGCCAGTTAAAGGATTGGTAGACCAGCGGAGCAACTTTAGCCCGGCGTCCGCCGAACAAAATCGCGGAAATTGGAACCCCTTGAGGGTTCTCCCATTCCGGCGAAATGCAAGGGCAATTACGAGCCGGTGCGGTAAACCGTGAATTCGGATGGGCCCCTTTTTCACCGCTTTCCGGAGTCCAAGGATTGCCTTTCCAGTCGATGCCTTGTTTCGGGGGCTCAACACCCATGCCTTCCCACCAGACGTTGCCGTCCGAAGTTAAGACCACATTGGTAAAGATGGTATCTTTTTGGACGGTGGCCATGGCATTGGGATTGGATTTGGAATTGGTCCCGGGAGCCACTCCAAAGAAACCAGCCTCGGGGTTGATGGCCCATAGACGGCCATCCGGTCCGATCCGCATCCAGGCGATATCATCGCCCACTGTCCAGACTTTGTATCCTTTAAAAGCGGCCGGAGGAATCATCATGGCCAGGTTGGTTTTTCCACAAGCACTCGGGAAAGCGGCTGCCACATAGGATACATTGCCCTGTGGATCTTCGACACCCAGGATTAACATATGCTCGGCCATCCAACCTTCATTCCGTCCCAGGAAACTGGCGATCCGTAACGCAAAACATTTTTTACCCAACAACACATTCCCGCCGTACCCGGAACCAACGCTCCAGATGGTGTTATCCTCGGGGAAATGACAAATGTAACGCCGGTCCGGATTCAGGTCCGCTTTGGAATGTAAACCTTTAATGAAATCGGAGCTGTCACCCAGTTGTTTTAAAGCCACTTCTCCCATCCGGGTCATAATTCGCATATTCAATACCACATAGATACTATCGGTTAGCTCAATTCCCACTTTGCTGAACGGGGAACCCGGTAATCCCATGATATAAGGGATTACGTACATGGTCCGTCCCTTCATGGAACCATCAAAGATAGCACTAAGTTTTTGGTAAGCTTCGTCCGGAGCCATCCAGTTATTGGTCGGTCCGGCATCCGCCTGTTTTTTGGAACAAATAAACGTGAGGTGTTCCACCCGGGCCACATCATTTTGCGCGGTGCGGTGATAGATACAACCGGGCAATTTCTCCTGGTTTAACTTTAAAACCTCTCCGCTGGCCAGTGCTTCAGCCGTCAATCGCTGCCGTTCTTCCTCCGAACCATCAATCAACACGATCGTATCGGGCTTCGTCAATTCCGCCATTTCATCCACCCAGGTTTGGACCGCTTGGTTTAGTTTTAGCCGACTCATGTTTTACTCCCCCTAATTTGAAATTGAGATATTTTCCGGGAATAATGCCTCATCAAGAAACCGCCTTTCAGTGGTGTTTTTTGAGTAAATTTATTAACATTTTATTATTAGTACAACAGGTTGTCAATCGTTTTTACCAGTGTATACAATAATCATAACAGCCGATAAGTAACCACCCCTAAGCCACCTTGCTACATTATCCATTTTGTGATATATTCTTATTACTCGTGATAAAATATATCCGATGAAAGCAATGAAAGAATCAATTCAATCCTTGTGAACGGTTCGTTTTTGAAATCCCCGTTTAATTTGGGAAATCAAATTTTTAGGTCAAATCGTAGGAAGGTGGGAATGCTATGTTTATTACCAAAAACGGAGAAAAACTGGAGGAAGTCATTAAACGGGCTATTGAGGATCATGTGGTCACCAATGACGAATATAATGAAATCATGAGAATCGCCCATCAGGACGGAGTTATCGATTCTCATGAACAGTTATTATTAAAAGAGTTTAAAGATATGATCGCCCATGATTTAATCGAAAGAGTACCTTAATCACCATCTCTTACCATTTCAATCCATCGGTCACTCCCTGTTCGATTATTAAACTGCCAAGCCAAGCTTGGCCCAACGCGATGCCGCCATCATTCCCGGGAACAATTTCCGGGACCAATACCGTAAAACTGGCATCCTCTAATAACTTCCAGGTTAACTCCAGTAAAAGCCGATTCTGGAATACACCGCCGCATAACACTACCTGTTGGAAGCCCGTTTCATCATGAATTAAAGCCACGGTATCCCGAATCATCCGGGCCACTCCCTGGTGAAATTTCATGCTGATGAATCCCGGACTTTCATGGGCTAAATCGGTTAAAACTTCCGTCAACAAAGGTCTGGGATCGATCAACAAGCCTCGGGAATCCACCTTGATTTGAAATTCATAACTTCCTGAGGCTTGAAGGTCCGCTTGATTTTCAAACCAAATCGCCGCTTCTCCTTCATAGAAGACTCGGGTGGGGCCGCCCGCCAAAGTAGCCACTCCATCGAACAATCTTCCCATTGAGGAGGTTTCCGGCGCATTGATGCCCAACTGCCCCGCCTTGCTTATCTGGGACCACTGTGAAACTAATCCTTTCCCGGCCAGCCATTCGGTCAGTTTTTCGGGATTAAGCGCTTCCAGATATGAAGCGCACATACGCCATGGTTCCGTGACCGCAGTCTCCCCGCCCGGCAAAGGGTAATACTTAAGATGTCCGGCTCTCCGCCAGTTGCAGCCCTCACCGCTAAAAAACTCTCCGCCCCATAGTTTCCCATCCGCGCCATACCCGGAACCATCAAAAACCACCCCAATCACCGGCCCTTTAATTTTCTGGCAGGCAATCACCGTGCCGATATGCGCTAAATGGTGTTGAATACCCAAAGTACGTAAACCGGTACCCAGGGCATAGATAGTGGAATTGTAATCGGGGTGAAGATCGTGAATCGCCCATTCAGGATGACACTTCAATAATTCCCGGAACCGGGTGATGGCTTCCTGATATTCCAGGAAACTCGCCAAATTGTCAAGATCGCCCTGGTGTGGGCTTAAATAAACCTGATCGCCCTTGGTCAGGGCAAATACATTTTTTTGTTGAGCACCGCAAGCCAAAAGAGGAACTAACCGGCCGCCCGGTTTCAGAGGCGCCGGAGCATAGCCTCGGGAACGCCGGATGCCAATCAACCGGTCATGCTGCACCCGCAATACCGAATCATCGGCCCGCCATTTGATTTCCCGGTCATGAGTCAAGAAACCTTTCACCATCGGTTTCAGATCCCGGACCGCGCCGGACTCATCAATGCTTAATGGTTCCCCTGAACGGTTCCCGCTTGTCATCACTAAAGCTTCAATGGATTGATTGAATAGCAACAATTGAATTCCCGTATAGGGTAAAAAAGCGCCGATCTCCGCCAAACCCGGGTTAATCTCCCGGGCCAGACTGCTGTCACTCCGTTGTCGCAATAATAGAATCGGCCGTGCCGGGGAGAGTAATACCCGTTCCTCCACCGCACTTAACCGGCAATGACGCTTGACCGCATCCAAATCTTTAAACATGACCGCAAAAGCGCGGTTATCACGCCCTTTTAACCGGCGCAACTTGGTTACAGCCGTTCCTGAAAAGGCATCACATGCCAAATGATAGCCGCCAATTCCCTTAACCCCGATAATTCCATGGCTGCAAAGAATTTCTGCCGCCGCCGCCACCGGGTCAACCGCCAGGGAATGGCCGGTCGGATCGGAAAACCAAAGCTTTGGACCGCATTTCGCACATGCGATGGTTTGGGCATGAAAGCGCCGATTCGGCGGGTTAATATACTCCGCCCGGCAGTCCGGACATAATTCAAACCGGACCATGGTGGTCCGGGTTCTGTCAAACGGCAGTCCCTCGATAATCGTGAACCGGGGACCGCAAATGGCGCAACTGATAAAAGGATAATCATGGCGACGGTCATTCAAATCAATAAATTCGCTACGGCACACCTCGCAAATCCCCTGATCGGGAATGGGTGATCCCAGCAACTCTCCAAACTCACTGGTGAGAATCGTAAAATCCGTTTCCGGAATCACCTCGATGGGTGTGATTTTAATTTCATCAATGACGGCCGCCGCCGGAGCCCTCCGTCTTATTTCCCCCGCGAAAGCGGCTAGCACCGTGGGTTCGCCTTGGGCCTCCATCTCCACCCCGGCAAAGTTATTCCGCACCCAACCAGTCAATCCTTTTTCCCCGACCAAATTAAATAAAAAAGGGCGAAAACCCACCCCCTGCACCAAACCGCTAATTTCAAAACGCCAGCGTTCCAACTCCTTTATGACTCCTTGCGCAGTTTTTGTTTAACTTTATAAGAGTAGTCGATTCTCTTTGGACTTTTTTGTAAATAACCTCCAGAATTCAATGAATAAATAAACCCTATATTAAAATAACTCTATTTTAGGGTAACCCTATTTAGGGTAACCCTAAATCAGGGTAATTCATTCACCAAGCTGTGCGCTTTCGCCATGAAATCCCGGGATTCCTCCCAAAGATTAAGATTTAAAATTGCTTCATAACTAAAAAAATCCACTTGCCGTCCTTCGGGATTCTTGCAAAAAGTTTTCAGATATTGCATCAAGAATAAATGGGTATCGATAATTGTTTTCCGGTTATCACGATACCAACTGTAATGGTAATTCCCCAGTTTACATATAATATCGGCAAAAACACCGGCTTCCTCACCAACCTCCCGCAGGGCTGTTTCCTCATATGTTTCACCGTTCTCCACATGGCCCGCCGGAAAGATCCACCGGTTTTTATTAGAATTGCTGGTAATTAACAGATATTCGATCCGGCTATTGACTCGCCGGAATACAATTCCGCCGGCTCTTTGTTCACACTGCGGATTATCCATTTTACCTTCACTCCCCAAAAGCTTTAAAAGCCAGATTGTTAACCCGTGAAATCCCTCTCAAATTCAATTAACCCTGGTCAAAACATAATCTTCTGATGCCGCGCCCAAATATTTGATAAAATGCTAATCGCAACAATGTTGGCAATCATGGCGGTTCCGCCGAAACTCAAGAAAGGAAGCGGTATTCCGGTGATAGGCATAATCCCGATATTCATTCCCACATTTTCTAAAATATGGAATAAAAACATTGATACAATCCCCGTGGCAATGATACTCCCGGTTTTATCCTTGGCCTGAAAACCAATTCGAAAACCACGCCAAACCAAGGTAAAGTATAGAAATAAAACGATAAATGTACCGATAAATCCGGTTTCCTCCCCCAATACCGCAAAAATAAAATCCGTATAATTTTCCGGCAAATAACCCAGTCTGCCTTGGGAACCCCGAAACAGCCCCTTGCCGAAAAATTGTCCGGAACCCACTGCTATGACGGCCTGGCGTACATTCCAGCCAGAGCCTTTGGGATCGCGTTCCGGATTAATAAAACTAGTCAACCGGGCCACCTGATAATCTTTAATAAACAAAGAAGTACCAAAAAAGTGATGCGCCAAAAACATAATAACAACTATCAAGACACCGGCCGCAATAATGGTTAATATCTTCCAGCCAGGCGCTCCGGCAACATATAACATGGTCAAGAAAAAAAAGATAAATACCAACGCCGTCCCCAGATCCGGCTGAAGTAAAATGAGGATTAACGGTGGGAGCAAAAAACAGAACGGACCGATAAAATTATAAAAGGAATTTAAAGACTCTTTTTCCGACAAGTATTTACCCATCGTAATGATTAAAATGATTTTGGAGAACTCGGATGGCTGAAAACCAAATAACCAGCTTTGAGCTCCATTTTTCGTCGTTCCTAATGGAGACAACACCAAAATAAGCATTACCAAGTTTAAGCAATATAATAACTGTGACATCCGGTCGGATATCCGGTAATCGGCAAATAATAAAAGAAATCCGATAACAGCACCAATAATAACCGCCATCAACTGCCGTTCAACCAGCCTGAACTGATTGCCTTGGGTCAGCGCCGTATTATCCCGAGTGGTACTGTAAACCATCAATAATCCGATGCATATTAACGCCACAACCACTCCGATGATGGTGAAATCTAAGTATTTCAAGATACGGCGATCCAAAATAACCCCTCCACCCTAATCTTCTTAAAAACGATGCAAAAAACCCCGGTGTTTTTCGTTTTCACAAGTAAAATAAAACGGCGCTGCGCCGTAGAGATTACCTCCGGATTCTTTTTACAGGTATACTGGCGACCAAGGCGGCTGAAAGTTCTCCTGAATTTAAATTAATTTCCATGGCTTCTTCATCAATATCCATATACTTGGAAATTACCGCAATTAAATCTTCCTTTAAGGCTTCCATCAAACCTGGTGAGATATTGGCCCGGTCATGGACCAATACTAACCGCAACCGTTCAACGGCAATATTTTTACTGGTCGTATCGTCCTTAAAGAATTTTCCAATCAGGTCCATACATAGACCTCCTTAATTGTATCCTGACAGTTACTTTCAGTCGAATGTCAAAAGTCATTGAAAATTAAAATGGAAAATCCAATGTCAAATGTCATTGATAATCAGTCTCATGTAAATTGTTGCTCAACAGCACTTTAAACCTTTAGTTTTAGGCAATTTCATTTTAATTTGACTTTTGACTTTCGGCAAAGTAATTATATTTTAATAAACCGTTTGATCTTTTCCACGATTCCCAGATCGTAATCCAGTGGCAAAAATGGAACTTCCTCACCTTCGACACGGGCGACAATATTGCGAAAAGCCTCGCCCGCTCTGGAGTTCAAGTCCATAACCGCCGGTTCTCCTTTATTGGTAGAGATGATAATTGTTTCATCATCAGGGATAATCCCAATCAAACTAATGGCCAGAATGTCATTGACATCATTCACATCCATCATGTCACCTTTCCGGACCATTTCCGGGCGAACCCGGTTGACAATCAAACGGGGTTGTTGAATTTCCCGGGATTGTAATAAACCGATAATCCGATCCGCATCCCGAACCGCTGAAACATCGGGGGTAGTTACAATGATTGCCTCATCAGCCCCAGCTATGGCGTTTTTAAAACCTTGTTCGATCCCGGCCGGACAATCAATTAAAACATAATCAAAATCCTTGCGCAATTCGTTACATAATTCCACCATTTGCTCCGGCTTTACCGCATCTTTTTCCTTGGTTTGAGCAGCCGGTAATAAAAATAAGTTTTCAAAACGCTTGTCTTTGATTAACGCCTGGCGGATTTTACATGTTTTCTCGACCACATTAACCAAGTCGAAGACGATTCGATTTTCGAGTCCCATCACTACATCCAAGTTACGCAACCCAACATCCGCGTCAATTAAAACCGTTTTTCGTCCCCGCATCGCGAGTCCGGTACCGATATTGGCACAGGTGGTGGTTTTTCCAACCCCGCCTTTACCGGAAGTGATTACGATTACCTTACAAGCCATTAAATTACCCCCTAGTTGCATAACTTCATTTACTCGTTAAACTTCTCAACAATAATCATTCCATCCTTGATTCTGGCGACTTCGGGGCCATGATGACCGGTCTGGGATTCCGATTCCGGCGCCCGGGTAATTACACCGGCAATCCAAATCTGGACCGGTTGTAATTGAAAAGCAATAATTTGCGCCAAAGTATCTCCCTGGGCTCCGGCATGAGCAATTCCCCGTAGCTTTCCCAAAACAATGATATCCCCGGTGGCTACCAATTCGGCCCCCGGATTGACATCCCCGATGATCACCAAATTCCCGTCAAAAACGACTCTCTGACCGGAACGAACCGTTTTTTTCACGGTAATCGTGGACACAAAAGGATCTTTTTCAGCGAGTGGTACCGGTTTCCTGTTGTTTATTTTAACGGGTGGAGCATCATCGGTTTGAAATCCCTGGAGATTCAATCCGTATTGTTCAATCAAGTGGACCAGTTCAGTCCGTTCATTATCATGCAAAATCCGTTTTCCAATTTTTAAAAATACTTTGGCGTCCCTAAAAAAATCCTGGGATTGTTCCAAATTGTTTTTTAGGTCTTGTAGATACTTATCAAAAGGGCCCTGTTCAGGGATAATTAGAGTTAAACCCGCCTTATATCCTTTAAAAACTACATTTTCCGGATTATTGGCGATACTTTTGACAATTTCCGTTTTTGAAGGCACGATATTTAAATCTCCCCGACATCATTTATTTCTTATTGATTCGTTATTCCGAAAAAAAATCCTCCCCAAACTGGAGGAACTTTATAAAAGAACTCCCATGTATTCAGCAATTTACAATCGGTGTGATTTGTTACTGGCCGGGTGGTACCGGCTGTTCATTATTGGAATTCGGAGCGGATTCCGGATTCACGGGTACCGGTGTATGATTAAGATTCGGAACGGGTGTCGATTTGACGGATGCCGGCTGATTCGTTGGATGATTCGTTCCGGTGGCATTCAACCCCGATCCTTGACTTTGTTGATTGGAAACTCCCGTTGGCTGGGGTTTGGATTGTTTGGAAGTCTCACTGACGCCTTTAATTTTGTTAATTTTGGCTTCAAAATAAGCGTCCAAAATTTTGCGGCCGATTGGAGCGGCTGCGCTACTACCGCCCCCACCTTGTTCCACCAGAACAATGATAACGATCTCCGGTTTGTCAGCCGGGGCGTAACAAGCGAATATTCCATTATCATCGTAAGGCGGTCGTTGGGCAGTACCCGTTTTACCGGCGACAGGTATTTCTTTTAGCGGAAATCCAATAAAAGAGCCTGCGGCAGTTCCCCCAACATCAACCACCTCTTGTAGCCCTTGCTGGATAATTCCTTTTACCTTTACAGGGATATGCAAATCCGCAATTAATTGCGGTTTATAACCGGCGATTAATTGCCCCGAAGGGCTGGTAATTTGGGAAACCAAACGAGGTTTGTAAATTTTACCATTGGTTGCGATAGCTGCATAGACTTGAGCCAATTGGAGCGGAGTTACAGTCAGCGCATTTTGGCCAATGGCAAACTGGCCACTCTCCACTGGATACCAAGGTTCTTTTTTATTTTGTTCCTTCCACTCCTGATCGGGGACCAGGCCTGAACTTTCCGTTGGATACAGATTAAGGCCGGTAGGCCGCCCCAGTCCGAAAACCCGGGCGAACTTGGCAAGACTCTCTACCCCGACCCTGCGGCTCAACTCGCCCATCACCGCGTTACATGAGTTCTTTAATCCGTCAACCACAGTCTCCCTCCCGTGTTCACGAGGGCCATTGGCCGACTTGGCCACCCAACAAGGCAGTTTTTTACCCCACACCGCATCATAACCATTACAGTAAAAACGGTCATCTAAAGAAACTTTGTTCTCCATCAAGGCGGAATAAACGGTGATCGGTTTAAAAGTAGATCCCGGGGCGAATTCTCCTTGAGTGACCCGGTTTAAGGTCGGATTCAATTTATTTTTATAAAGTTTCTGAGCCATTTCCGGAGAAATAATCCCGATAAAAATATTGGGATCAAACCCAGGTTCGCTGACCATGGCCAGAATATCTCCATTGCGGGGATCGAGGGCGATTACAGCTCCTGATTTGGCATTACGCCATCTTGAATTTTGTTGTAAATTAACAAGCTGCTCTTTTAACGCTTTTTCTGCCGCCGCTTGAACTTTCTGATCGATGGTTAATTTTAAATTATTGCCGGGTTTGGGTTCCCGGTTTCTAAGCAAAGAAGGACGTCCGTAAATATCGACTTCAAAGTCCTTGCCGCCGTCTTCACCGCGCAGATATTCTTCATAAGTCCTTTCCAATCCGCTTTTCCCAATTAAATCGCCAAGCCGGTACTTACCTTTATTTTGATTCAATTCCTGATCATTAATTTCCCTGATATAACCAAAAAGGTGGCAGGCCAACTCGCTGTACGGGTATGATCGTACCGGGACTTCATCAACTTCGACCCCCGGTAAATCCAGCTTCGTCTCCAACAATTTGATCATGGTCACCGGATCCACATCCCGGGCAATCGGTATATATTGATAACGATTCCGGGGACGGAGCGGATTGGGTTTTAACTTTTCCTTGATTGTTTCTTCAGGAACATTTAAAATTTTACAAAGTAACGACAATACTTCTGGCCTTTTCATAATATCGTCCGGTACCACGGAGACATTGTGCGAGATACGGCTGGAAGCTAAAATACGCCCATGGCGGTCATAGAAGATACCACGAGGAGCATTGATTTTAATTGTTCTGGTTTGAATCTCCTTGGATTTCACCATGTTCGTGGCCCCCTCCATTATCTGGAGATACCATAACCGAACCAGCAACAATCCAAAGATGACCATCACCATACCTGCTAAAAACTTAAACTTTCGTTCCAATTCTTTAATCTCCCCGGGAAGAAAATAAGGTCTGAATCCGGCCGTGCGCGCGCGATATCGCCCGCTACGCTATCGCTTATTGTTTCTGGCAAAGTATCCGGCCTATTTTCATTTTTTATTGATGTATTTATATCAAGCAATGATACGAAAGTTTTATAAAACCCTAATCTGTACTCCTAGATTATTTACAAACATTAACGTATGCACCGTTACCAAATTATTTTCGATATTGGATTATTTCGCTCTTTCGGCCAGAAAACGTTCCAATTTGAGCATAAACCGATATATCAGCGGCGCTAGTATCGCATTAATAACAGCCATAAGTAAAATGGAAACCAACAGGTTATACCAAATGACATAGTTCGCTTTGAAAGCCGTTAACATAACGATATTAAACAATTCACAGACGATTGTCCCGACAAATACCGTAATCGCCGGAACCAACAGACTATCTTTAAAAATATTCTTTTCCATAAATCCGGAGGCAAAACCGGCGATCATTTTTGAGAGCGCCTGGATTCCAATGATGTTTCCCGATAACAGATCGACAAAAAAACCGGCCCCGATTCCAAAATTCAACCCACATTGGGGGCCTCGCAACAATCCGTAAGATATGGTCATAATTAATACTAAATCCGGAAGAACTGGTAAATGGAGTGCAGCCAACCATGTTGTTTGAATGACAACTCCCAGGATCACCCAGATACTAAGGATTAGCAGGCGCATTTGTCGGACCTCCGGGAGGTTTGGCTGGTGAATACTCTTTCTTCGTCTTAATTATATAAACCATTTCTAACTTTCCTAAGTTGACCGCTGGTTTAAGATAGGCTTTGGTAACCATATTGTTAATGCGCCGACCAAAAAAAACAACCCTGCCGATGGGAAGTCCGCTGGGAAAAACCTCACTGGTTTCAGCGGTAACCACCAGATCGTTCTTTTTTAGATTGGAAAAATAATTATCCACTGCGGGCTGAACCGTACACTCACCCCGGTGATCCCCACCGGTAATAAGCACCATATCCCGGGTACGTTTAACAATCCCACCGATATAATTCCCTTGACGGGAATCGGTTATTATAATAACTTCCGCAGTATTTCCCCGAACTTCACCAATCCGGCCCACCACTCCATCCGGAGAAATCACCGCCATACCTTTCTTAATTCCGTTATTCGCACCTTTGTTAATAATTACGGCGCAATTCCAGTTGCTCGGATTGACGGCGATAATTTCAGCGCTGATTAACTCATTGGCTTGTTTGGCCATAAATTGTTGAGCGTTTCGTAACCGTTGATTCTCAGCTTTTAAAGTATCCAACTCGATTTGGCGAACTTTTAAATCGCTAATCTGGAGTTTTAAGCGATCATTCTCGGACTTCAATTGGGCTAATGTAGCAATCGTTTGAATGCTGTCGCCGGCCACTCTGCCCAAGTAATTAAAACTGCTTTCCAACGGCGCCATGGCGGAATTTAAAAAATACTCCACTTTCCACTCCTGTTCACGCGGACGCGAGGTACCATATATTACCCAAGTGGCCAGGAGAAGTATTAGGGCAATCTTCAATACTACGCGATTTACAAATAGTTGGAACAATAATTGGTCACCTTCTAAAATTCCATAATTGTTTCAATAATAATTATGCCATTTTCTTGTTGGAAATCAATACTTTCTTTAAATTATGGTAATTGCGCTCCAAGGCGATCCCCGTACCCCGGGCCACACAAGTTAGCGGATCCTCGGCCCGTTGAACCGGCATACCCGTTTCTTCATTCAACAAACGGTCTATTCCTTTCAATAAAGAACCGCCACCGGCCAATATAATTCCTTTATCAAGAATATCCGCGGCCAACTCGGGTGGAGTTCTTTCCAGAGTCATCTTTACCGCATCCACAATACCCGAAATCGGTTCGGTTAACGCCTCTAAAACTTCGCGGCTGGTAATGACAATCGTCCGGGGTAGTCCGGTTAACAGATCACGCCCGCGAACTTCCGAAGATTGTTCCTTGCCATCGGGATATGCCGACCCGATTTCTTTTTTGAGCTCTTCAGCAGTCCGCTCGCCAATCATTAGATTATAATGCCGCTTAACATATTGGACGATGGCTTCATTCATCTCATCTCCGGCAATTCTGAGCGACCGGCTGGAAACAATTCCTCCTAGGGAAATCACCGCTACTTCGGTGGTACCGCCACCAATATCCACAATGAGATTCCCGGTGGGCTCTTCAACCGCCAACTCGGCGCCAATCGCCGCCGCCATCGGTTCTTCAATCAAGAAAACTTCCCGGGCACCGGCTTGTAATCCCGCGTCCATGACAGCCCGTTTCTCGACTTCGGTAACCCCCGAAGGGACTCCGATAATGACCCGGGGTGCTAAAATACCCACATTTTTTGCAGCGTTATTGATAAAATACCGTAGCATTTTTTCAGTGACGTCGAAATCGGCAATTACACCGTCTTTCATTGGCCGGACGGCGACTATATTGCCGGGAGTCCGCCCCACCATTTGTTTCGCTTCATTACCCACCGCAAAAATACTATTGGTTTCCTTTTCAATGGCGACTACCGTAGGTTCCTGCAATACAATACCCCGTCCTTGAACATAAACCAAAGTATTAGCGGTACCCAAGTCTATTCCCATATCTTTGGCGAAACGGCCCAGTATTGATTTAAACATAATGGTTTCCTCCCAGATCTTAATCTTAACACGAAAATAGGTTCGAGCGGTTTAATAAAGCCGGTTCATGGTTGTTATGACGCCCTATCATGTTCGTGTTAGTTTAGTAAAACTATGTATTGATCTGGTTATTGATCACGTTCTTTCAGGCTGATATACCGGTTGTCGCCGAAAACTATATGATCGATGACGGGAATTCCTAATATTTCACCGGCGTTACGCAACCGGTTGGTTAATAAAATATCATCCTGGCTTGGAGTCGGATCGCCGCTGGGGTGGTTATGCGCTAAAACAATCCCGGCACTGCTCATCTTAATGGCCTCTTTAAAAACTTCCCGGGGATGAACCGGTGACGAACTTAAAACCCCAATGGCCGTAGTTTCTACTTTCATGACTTGATTTTTGGTGTTTAAATGCACTACTTTAAAATACTCCCGATCCAGATCCATGAAACTATTTTTTAATAAATCATAGATATCTTGCGGTTTCTTGATGGAGGAAGGAACTGAGTTTGAAGCCAAGCTTCTGCGCCCAAGCTCAAAAGCGGCTTTAAGTTGAATCGCTTTAATCTGGCCGACTCCCGGAAAACCGGCAATTTCTGTTAATGAGGCTTTTGATAAGCCACGAAGATCTTTAAATTCCAGAATTAAATCCCCGGCCAGTTCCAATGCGGTCCGGTTTACCGATCCGGTTCGTAAAATAATCGCTACTAATTCCACCGGCGATAAATTTTCAGATCCATTTTGAATTAACTTCTCCCGCGGTCTTTCCTCCAGAGGTAAATCTTTTATCCGGGTATGAATAGGTTCCTTTGCTTTGATAGGTCCGGTTTCACTTGTCAAACGCTTTCCCAAAACAAAACTGCACCTCACCATAGAGAAACCCCGAAATCCTGAAGCATCATCACCAATTTGGCAATCGGAAGTCCCACTACATTAAAATAACAACCATGAACCGCTTCAACCAATACCGCGCCCTTGCCCTGAATTCCGTATGCGCCTGCTTTATCAAGCGGTTCTTTGGTTGATACGTAAGCCTCAATTTCACTCATACATAAAGAACGAAATTTTACCCGGGTCATTTCATAATCAACTCTGATTTTCCCACCGGGAACTTCGACGAGTGCCACTCCGGTAAACACTTGATGCGTTTGACCACTTAATTGCTTAAGCATCCGGACCGCCTCATCCATTCCGGAGGGTTTCCCTAAAATCCGGCCTCCAAGGAATACCACGGTATCCGCCCCAATGACCAAACCAGCCGAAGTACTTTCAGCAACCCGTTTCGCTTTATTTAAAGCAAGCTCCATGACTAACTGGGCGGGATCGGCTTCAGGCAAGGTTTCTTCCTCAAAAGTACTGGGGACGACTTGAAAATCCAGACCAATCTGCCGTAACAATTCCGCCCGCCGCGGCGAAGCTGAAGCCAAGATTAAATCCATGTTTCCTCTTTTTCCAGTAATCGCGCATAATCAACAAACAGTCGAACTTAACTACATCCGGGAGGCAAACCCGGGACGATGATTAAGCGAAAGCTTTCGGCTGAAAGCGAGGGTTTGAATCCCGTAGGTGAGACAATCATATTCTGAAAAACAAATTACCAACACGACATGATGGCATCACAACCACCCATGAAAATGAACCGATTTCGTGTTAAACATGCCATTATTATATGCGATACGCTATTTACGATACACGGTACGCCATATTTACCCGAATAATGGTAAACATGACATAGTGATTCCACATTAGGATAATAAAATCCTTTTAAAATTTAAAAAGTCAGTTAATTTTATCTGGAATTCCAGCAAATAACTGACAAATACAATTCATTTCCAAGAATGGATTGGACTATTAACAAACTTATCATCATAAACTGTTACGATCCAACTCGTTTCAATATTAAGGCTGGATGAGGGTACCGGCCTCATTGCTGTTATTCTGGTTTTGTTTTACATAATCATCGATTTTATTCCGGTCTTCATTTTTGATATCGGTAAAACGCATCCTTACAAATAAATTTCCGAATTTCTCCATATCACTACCAAAACCGATGACTTCCGCATGGGAAACTATTTTCCCAAAATTGGGCAAAACAAACTGGCATTCATATTCACCCGGTTGTACTTTAGCAGTGGATGAAATTTTCTGTAGTTTCAACCCTCCTACGCTGATATCTCTTAAAAACCCGGTAATCGGCTGGTTTAACATCGAATTTGACAATGATACTAATATTGATCGAGCTTTGACCCGCAAATGCGTACGCTGTTCCACAAGAACTCCCTCCTTCTATTTCCAGTTCCCTAATTATATTATAACGGATATTTTGGAAATAATCTACACTATGAATAAAAAAACCCCCGGAGGAGGTTTTGAATACAATAAGTATCAATATTATCGATAATATCAATGATTGGATTATTTTTTATTCGCCTGAAAGCAATCACGACAATATACCGGCCGGTCTTCACGCGGCTTAAAAGGAACTTGAGTGGTAACGCCACAATTGGCGCACACTACATCATGAAATTCTCTGGTACGGTTTGAGCCATTGTTATGTTTCCGGTTATCGCGGCAATCTTTACATCGCCGTGGCTCATTGGTAAATCCCCGGCTGGCGTAAAACTCCTGTTCTCCCGCAGTAAAAATAAATTCGGCGCCACAATCGCTACAAACTAAAGTTTTGTCACTAAATTCCACATAAATCCCCTCACTTAGCCCTTCATGATTTTATAATAATGGCTTAAACCATTATTACCAATTAAATTAGTTAACCCAACCCGGAATGAAAATAAAAACCTATTCTCGTGTTAATATTTATATCGGCAATATTTTAAAATATTATAGTCATAATTATATTTTTTTGTCAAATAAAGTATTGATTATTTATGTAAGAGTTCCTTTTCTAAAGGAATTCTCCTCTTTTTTGGATTGAAAAAAACAATCTAGAAGTCTGTGCGGCTAATCAATTTTCGAAGCCTATTTAGTATTATGTAACATGTTCTAATACAACATATGGTGGTTTTGAGTTATTAAAACGTGTTACTCGCACAGACTCCTAGATCTTTTTTCCTTCAAACTCCGCCAAACGTTTGATTTGGTACATTAATTCTTGAAATTCAGGGATATCCAGCGATTGTTCCCCATCACTTAAAGCATTAGCGGGGTCGGGATGGACCTCGATTAATAAACCATCGGCCCCGGCCATTACCGCTGCCTTGGCCATAGGAAGAACCAGCTTACGTTTCCCGGTACCGTGACTTGGATCGACCACTACCGGCAAATGGGAGAGATTTTTCACCAGGGAAACGGCGCTTAAGTCTAAAGTATTCCGGGTGGCGGTTTCAAAAGTCCGGATACCCCGTTCGCAAAGGATCACGGCCATATTTCCTTCAGCCATGATATACTCGGCTGCCATTAGCCACTCTTCAACAGTGGCCGCCAAGCCTCTTTTTAGCAACACCGGCTTCCTCCGCCGCCCCACCGCCCGCAACAGGCCGAAGTTTTGCATATTCCGGGCGCCGATCTGGATGATATCCGCGTAATCGGCCACCAAATCCAAATCGGTTAAATTCATCAATTCGGTAATAACCGGCAAGCCACTCCGGGAAGCGGCTTTCGCGAGTAGACGCAAACCCTCTTCCTCCAATCCCTGGAAGCTATAAGGAGATGTCCTCGGTTTAAAAGCCCCGCCGCGCAACCCTTTGGCGCCGGCGTTTTTTATTCCTTCGGCGACATTAAACATCTGTGCTTCGCTTTCGACAGCGCAGGGTCCGGCAATGACCGCGAAATAACCCCTACCGATTTTTAAATCGCTAATTTCAATCAGGGTGCCTTCCGGAACGGCTTCCTTGGCAGCCAGTTTATAAGGGCTCAAAATTGGAATGACCTTCTCCACGCCCGGAATATTCTCAAGAAAATGAAAATCCACCCGCCGCTTATCACCGACCGCGCCGATGACCCGCTTTTCAACCCCTTGAATGACGTTGAGTTGAAAACCCCATTCCTCCAGCTTCTTGCATAAATACTCCCATTGTTCATTGGTGATGGTTTGGTTTGTAACAATTACCATGGCAACATCCCTCCACGAAAATAAATTAACCCACGCTCATCCTCTTTTTTGGGACGAAGCGTGGGCCTGATTCGCGGTACCACCCAATTTAGTTGATATTTAAAGGATACATAAACTTAAACACCCTTTAAATCAACTCACTCTTTCAGGCACAGAATTGCTTCGATGCCTTATCCCTTGTAACGGCGGGACTCCGGACCAATCTACTAAAACGGCATAAAAAATTTAAAATCCGACGATTTATTGTTTATGACGCCTTCAACGGTCTACTCGTAAGGGAACTTCCCAAAGTTCGTTCCAAAAAGGGCTTGCAGCCGGTGGCCCTTTCTCTCTCTTGGTACGTTTTCCCATGGTACTTTCCTTAGTCATCATATTCTAAATATTATAGCCAATTGTATCATTTGAAAATATGTCTGTCAATATGAGTTCAGGTAAGTTGTCGAAATATGGTTTACCCGGCTCTAATTTACTCTATTTTACAGGGTGCCTCTCCGCAGTTTCACCCTTTCCAATACTTTTAACGGATTTTTCTTTAACGCCGCCTCCGCTTCCTGCTCCGTCAATCCGGCCCCAAGAGCTACAGTTTTCGCCCAGCTTTCAGTAAGCAGATTCCCGGGAGAATGGGTATCCGAATCGATTAAGAAGTATACGCCCGCTTCCCGTCCTAACTTCACCACGTGCCCGTTACTGACATTATGCCCACCCCGGGCCGTGATTTCAACAAAAACACCATTTTGAACCGCCAGTTTCGCTTCATTGTCCCGTAATAGTCCCGGGTGGGCCAGAATATCAATTTCCGGGCAAGAAACCGCCGCCAGATTCGTCCCCGGCTCCACCGGTTCCACCAGCGTCTCCCCGTGAACAACCACCAATTCCGCCCCAAGTTTCCGGGCCTCAACCGCTAAAGCGGCGATACTTCCAGCCGGGACATGGGTTAACTCCACGCCGGGAATAGCGGTGATTCCCCAATATTCCGAAGCCAGACGGCACTCTTTGGTAGCTTCCTCGATAACCCGTTTTAAATTGCCCGGACCCGCATGGTCAGTTACCGCAATCGCCTGGTAACCATTGACCACCGCCCGGCGGATTAATTCCACCGGAGACAGTTCGCCATCACTTAAGAAGGAATGGGTATGAAAATCGTAAACCATTTTTACCTCGTTCCGGCCAAAAATACCGTGGCAGCCTGATGTTTCGTATCCGTATGTATGGAAAGTGTTACAGGTCGAAATCGTTCATTCCATATTTACGGATCGAATTATTTCAAATCCAATTACGATTCCTTGAATGAGTACAAATACATATCCATAATTTATTACAATTGTACTCTAATTTAAGATGCAAGGCAAGGATGTTAAATTGAATTTCTAAAATGGCCGATGGACTTATTTTAAACCCCCCCAAAATTATCAATCTTGGCGGGGAATTTTAAGTTTGGGATCATTCGTCTTTGTAAAATTGATAACTGTCGATTTTTCATCCACATAATCCGGGGTCTCTACTAAAATTACGTCCACTCCGATCTTCTGAATTTTTTCCCAAGGAATTACAAAATCGGTGCTTTTACCAAAAATCCATAAAAATTTACCGGGTCCGGGAACCACAATCGCGATAATCCTACCGGTATCAGCGTCAATCTCCAAATCACTCGCAAAACCCAACCTTTTACCGTCAAGGAGATTCACCACTTCCAGTTCCCTTAGCTCCGAGGTTTTGGTCAACAAAAAAACTCGCCCCTTTCATAGTAATCATATGCAAAAGTGAGCCGGTTTGGAACATGCGAAGTGTGAAGAGTGAAGTTTCATGACGATTTTATTAACGCTTCCCACAGTGTATATCCACCGATTCCTAAAAATAAGATCCCGGCGCCGATTTTCAGATAGTAGGGAGGGATTATTTTAGTGATTAACCCGCCAAAGAGTACCCCTATCAAAGTGACTACCATTAAGGCCAGACTGGCCCCTAAAAAAACCGCCAGCGGCATCTTGGAATCCGCCACCAGTGAAAAGACCGCCAATTGCGTTTTATCACCCATTTCCGCGATAAGCAGCGTTATAAAAGCCAAAGAAAAAACTTGCCAGCTAAACAAAGTTTTAATCACCGCAACCACCCTCCCAAGGCTTACGTCCCCATAAAACGAATTGTAATTTAATACGAGCAACCCACGAAAAATCCTTATTGGATTTTACGAATCGGGGAACAACAATATGCCATTTATCCCGATTAGTTTAACTAGAATTGCGCAAAATAATTCCGGAATATAAAAATGGAAGTGTTTGGCCTTTAAAGTATCGCATAATTTTTTGAGATGCTATACAATGGCGCGAGCTATAAAACGCAAAAAAGGACGAAACATCGTCCTTTTTAAAATTTTCCATTTGGGGTGAGCGATGGGAGTCGAACCCACGACCTCCAGGGCCACAACCTGGCACTCTAACCAACTGAGCTACGCCCACCATCTGTGCAACTGATATATTACCACAGAATTCGGGCGCTGTCAATTCCTATTTTCCCGGAATGATTCTCTCAATTACAACCGGGAGGCAAGCCCGAGGTGGCGGTTAAGCTCAAGCTTTCGGCCGAAGCCGAAGGGTTTGAATCCCGTAGTTGAGACAATCAACCAAAGACCGTTAGCTTTTCCCTCGTTGAAAGATCCGGACTCCCTGCGGAGGTATTTCCGGATAATTTAATCCCGATAAGCCACAGCCCACCGCGTAAATCGGTTTCCAGCCACTGTTCCATTCATGGGGCACCTCGATACAAGCGCATTCCTTGGTCATATTAAAGCAGGCTAAAATTTGTTCCATTTTACCGCTCCGGACAAAACCAAAGATACCTTCGCCCAAATGTAAATCATGATAGGAACCGGTTTGCAATGCCTGATATTGGCAGCGGATATTGGTCAACTGTTTCGTTTCATTTAAAATAATATGATTCTGGCCACTTTCTTCCCAGCACATGGTTTTCCGGCAATCCGGATCTTTGTCTCCGGTAAGTCCAATCTCATCTCCATAATAAAGCGCCGGAACACCCGGATAGGTAAACTGAAAAGCCAAAGCGCATAAAAATTTACGGACATCTTCGTTACAAAGAGTCAGAAAACGGGGTGTATCATGGCTCCCTAATAAATTGTAAGCACTGATGATGAACTCCCAGGGCAAATTGGAACGGTTATTGACCAATTCCAACCGAAATTGATCGGCGGAAATGTGGCCTTGCGCGAAATACCTTAACACCGCATCCCGCCAGCGATAGTTCATTACGGCATCACAAGTGTCTCCAGCCAGCCAATGGATAGGGTCATCCCAAATCTCACCGACAATGTAGGCTTGAGGATTGATGGCTTTCACCAGTCTTCGGAACGGGCGCCAGAAATCCATGGTCACTTCATTGGGAACATCCAGACGCCAGCCGTCGATGCCCAAGCTGGTCCAAAACGCAATCACTTTTAACAGGTAACGGGTTACTTCCGGATTTTGATGATTTAATTTCGGAAGCGTGCCAAAATTCCACCAACATTCGTAGTTCGGCGATGTTCCTTGACAAATGGGAAACTCATGGCAATAATACCAATCCTTGAAACGGGATTTAGCGCCCCGGTTTATAATATCCTGAAAAGCCCAAAACGTATCACCGGTGTGATTAAAAACACCATCAATGATAATCTTTATTCCCGCTTGATGCAACTGGGCGATTAAACGCTTGAAAGTGGCAAAATCACCGAATTCCGGTGCAATTCGCAAGTAATCGCTGGTATTATACTTGTGATTGGATGGTGAATCAAATATCGGATTAAGATAAACCGCCGTAACTCCTAATTGTTGCAAATAAGGTATCTTCGCGATAATCCCCTGAAAATCTCCCCCAAAAAAATTGTAAAGATCAGGCTTGTCATTCCAGGACGCTTTATTCACCGGATCATTCTCCGGATCACCATTGTAAAAACGATCCGGAAAGATTTGATAAAATATTGATTTGGCAACCCAAAGGGGGGGTAGTGAAGTGATGGGTTCCTTGAATTCAATTGATTTTTTGTGATCGGCCGGTTCCGCCAGCCCAGATTGATACATAGTGTCACCTCTTCTTAAAAGCAATGTTTTCCATGCATCTGAAACATTCATTACATCGCCTTTGCAACTATATCAGGTATAATCCACAATATAATCCTATCGTGACACTCCATTTTCATCAAGCAGTAAATTATGGAATCGTTTACAAACTCTCCAAATAATTCACGGCGCTCAAGGCCGCAACCTGGCCTTGACCGGCGGCCCGGGCAATTTGCCATGGCTTTCCGGTACAATCTCCAGCGGCGAAAACCCCTGGTAAATTGGTGGCCTGATTGGAATCACATATAATTAGTCCTTGATCCGTCCGTAAATCGGCTAAAAGCTGAGCCGCCGGCAATGCGGAACGCTCGATAAAGATCCCATCCACCTGCAATTCCCCGTGGCCAAGTTGTAATGTTTCCACTTGGTTGCCGCCGGTAATCGCCACCGGTTTATCGATAAGCAGCGTTACCCTGGGATCCAATTCCGCCACTTCTTTATACTGGGGCAAATAGTATACCTTGGCGCAAATATCCGCCAAAAAATGCAATTCGTTTTCGGCTTCCGCAATATAACCAATTACCGCAACTACCTTATTCTTAAAGAACATCCCGTCGCAAGTGGCGCAATAACTGACTCCCCGGCCGATCCAGTCCGATTCTCCGGAAATTTCAGTGCCCAGAGCCACTCCGACCGCCAATATGATCGATTTCGCCTCGATCATATTTTCACGGCCGATAAGATGATAATTGCCCTCTTCCGGGTATATACTCTGAATTTCATCCTTGATAAAACCGGCGCCTAAAATTTCAGCATGTTCTCTAAGTTTCCCGGCCAACTCCCGGCCTGATACTTTGGGAATTCCGATATAATTCTCAATGAGATGCGCTTGTATCAGTTTGGAACTATAATTTTCCTTGGAGATTATCACCGTATTTTTATTGCGGCGCCGGGCATTCACTGCGGCTGAGATTCCGGCCGGGCCTCCACCGACTATGGCGATATCGTACATATTGTCTATCCTTCTTTCATCGAAATTTAATATTATTTTTCCGGAAATGAACAAAAGGGATTGTAAGAACGCGGAATTTAAAGGGGCTGTTGTTCTCAACAGCCCGAATTAATTCACCAACTTTTTTATTAAGGAAATGATTGCTAAAATTCAGGTTCGATTAGACCGTAATTACCATCTTTACGGCGGTAAACCACATTGACTTCATCGGTTTCACTATTGGAAAAAACAAAGAAATCATGTCCTAAAAGGTCCATTTGCATAACAGCTTCTTCAGCGGACATTGGTTTAATGGCAAAACGTTTGTTGCGCTTGATTACGGGCGCCGTCTGTTCTTCATCGGGAGTTAACGGAGAAACAATGATTTTATTATCATTATGGAATTTACGGTTGATTCTGGTCTTAAATTTGTGGACTTGCCGTTCGATCTTATCGACCGCTCCGTCAATGGAAGAATACATATCCGCGGTTTTTTCCTCGCCTCTTAGTAACAGTCCATTTACTTGAATCGTAATATCAACGATATGCTTCCCTCTTTCGGTACTTAAAGTTACTTGTGCCCCAACCGGACTTTTTTCAAAAAACTTACTTACCTTGGCTACTTTTTTCTCGCTGTAATCCCTTAACGCATCAGTAACTTCAACATTTTTACCGGTGACTGTCACTAGCATTTACAACATCCCCTTCCGAAGTTTTAAAGTTTGTTGCATAGTTAGCGTAGCTATATTTATAATTATTCACCAAAATTTGTTAAAACAAACTTTGTAGGAATAATTATATAGCCCTTAAATAATATATTACTTCTTTTAACGAAAAATCCTTCCAAAAGTTTAATAAATCCCATAAAAAACTTACGCTTATACAGGTATAGTTCAAATTTTGAGTTTTGAGTTAAGAAATCTAAGTTAAAGGCCGAAAATCACTGGATCAGATATAGTGACTTTCGACCTTTGACTCTTAATTCTCAACTCTTACCGCTTTAATCTTTGCAATCCAGTAGGGCCAATTTACTATTATTTTTTATTGGGGGCAAAGGTTTCGCAACAGGTTTCCATTGATGTTCTGGCGTTGGTATCCCCTTCCAGGTTGCCGAATTCCATATCGTCAGTTGCTCCGAAGTTATTCCGGACTTTGATCTCATCCGCCTGGCATACCTTCCCATCATCATTATACTTGCAAGATGAAACACTACACTGTATCCGATTCATCCTTTCACCTCCATTTTGTCGGTTAAATTTTAAAGTTTGCCTACCATAGGTATTATCCACCATTGATTGCCTTTTTATACGATGATTGTGAATATTAGAAAAGCTGTCCCATCTTCCCCGGGACAGCTTTTCTAATTATTTTTATAACAAAGTGGAACCGCTTAATTTTGATCCCATTTGGTATTGATCCTGAATACCTCACATTGATGGCACATTTGCCGTTTATCCGCAACTGAACCGTTGGGCACTCCTTCTTGACACAAGGTATCGGGAATCAGCCAGCATTTTTCCTCTGAACCCTGATAAGCGGGGCAATTAATCCAGTTACAATCCAATACCCGCCAGCATCTTTGGAAATCAGCCTTAACTTTAAACCGGCCCACCATGGAGGTTAAGTGATCAGCCATCTGCACCAACTGGGCAGCTGAAATCGCCAGATTTTCCATAGTCATACTTTGTCCAACGGTTGAAGCCGCCACCTGTTTGGCGCTACTCACATTTTGTTTGGAAACGGAGGAAACGATCTGCATGGTGCTGGTCATTTCTTCACTACTGGCTGCTTGCTCTTCGGAAGCCGCCGCGATTTCATGAATGGTATTCACCGTTTGAATAACCGCGCTGGTGATTTCGGAGAAGGCGTTCTTAACGACATTGGCCAGACTGGTACTTTCATCCACCACTTTGGTTCCGATTTCCATGGCTTCTACGGCGGCTTTGGTTTCATTCTGTATCTCGTTAATCATGGCCACAATCTGAACCGCCGAATTGGTGGATTGCTCAGCCAGAGCCCGGACCTCGTCGGCGACCACCGAGAATCCCCGGCCGTGTTCACCGGCCCTGGCAGCTTCAATGGCCGCGTTCAAGGCGAGTAAGTTCGTCTGTCTGGCAATACCGCGCATAACGTCCACGATCTTTCCAATTTCCAATGAACGGTCGCCCAATCGGCTTACCGTTTCAGCCGAGCTGTCCACTGTGGCTTTTAACTGCAAAATCTTGGCGTTAATGTCCTGAACGATTTCTTCCCCGCTTTTGGCCCGTTGCGCCGCCTGAGATGAATAGTTGGCCGCTTTTTGGGCCTCATTCGCAACTTGTTGGGCAGTTTCCGACATTTGCTGAGAGGCCAACACCGATAGATCAACATTTTCAAATTGTTCTTCGGTAATTTTAGCGGTTTGCTCCATGGTAACATTGATCGTTTCAGTTGATACGTTGGCTTTCTCAGCCATCGATGCCATTTCGGAAGCTGCCACCGCCAACTGTTCAGCCGCTTCCAGGTTTTCGTCAAGGATTTGACGAAGATTGTTGACCATTTCATTTAATGCATCCGCCAGAACCAGAAATTCATCATTTCGCCGCATTTCCAACCTTTGGCTAAGGTCCTTTCCGGATACTTTTTGAGCGAAATAAATAAACAACCGAATGGGGTTAAGTACCATATGATCGATAATTAAATGACCGGCAAACAAAAACAATCCCAGCAGTACCGCAGTCAGTACCAGTCGCAGTTCACGGCCGTCAATGGAATTGATCAGAAAAAACGTGGAAAGAATTAATAAAAAGCTAAGTAAAATACGGAATTTCAAACCATTAACGAACTTCAAAAATTCCCCCTCCTTTGGCTCCCGGTAAAAGTTTCGACAAAAACATTTGAATTCCTTTAACTATGATTCGAGCGCTGTTTTGAGGAACACGCGTGATTGCTTAAGCTAAAAACATAAGTTTAAATAAATATACTATATAAATTATCGGAAACAACGAAAAAAAAAAAAGGGCTTTTTGCCCAAAGTCCTAAAATATGCGATAAGTTTCATGGAACTAAAATATTTTATCGTAGAGTTCGACAAATATTAATAACAGGCCCAATGTAATTGCTAACCACATCGTAATTTTATCCAATAACTTTTCCAACCCTTTATTTTTCGCAAAAAACACTTGGCCGCCGGAACCGATGGCTCCAAGTCCTTCGCCTTTGCTGGGCTGAATTACGATAACTACTACTAAAGCAACACTGATGATTAAAAGAAATATCTGAAGTACTAGTTTCACAAAAAACACCCCCTGCCCAATCAGCAATTAAAAATATTTTTTTCGTTACCAATTTTCATTTAAATCAACGTAACTTATTGTAGCATACAAAAGTGGGAATCGCAAGCTTTTGTTTATTGATGAACCGTTTTGACATTAAATTAGCGAGTTGTATTTAAAAAGGGTGAAGTTTACCATACTTTTCTCACTTCACCCTTCCAAATTTGTTTTCATCCATAAAGCGCATCAATCCCGGCCTTTCAGCCCAAATCGACACACCACATGCTTACAATAAGCTTACGACAAGCCATATGATATCGCGCCTCACGGAAGCCTTATAAATTATAGAACGCTTTCCGCCCCGGATAAATCGCTTCGTCTCCCAATGAATCTTGAATTCGCAGCAATTGATTGTATTTCGCGACCCGATCGGTACGGGAGGGAGCTCCGGTTTTGATTTGACCCGCATTAGTGGCAACTACGATATCTGAGATGGTTACGTCTTCGGTCTCGCCGGAACGATGGGAAACGATGGCCGTATAACCGGCTTGTTTCGCCATTTCAATGGCGTCCAAGGTTTCAGTCAAGGTGCCGATCTGGTTCACTTTAATTAATATGGAATTGGCGACGCCCAAGGAGATACCTTTGCTTAAACGTTCGGTATTGGTCACGAATAAATCATCACCGACCAGTTGAACTTTACTCCCCAAACGTTCAGTGAGCATTTTCCAGCCTTCCCAATCTTCTTCCGCCATACCGTCTTCAATGGAAATGATCGGATAGTTGTTGGCCAGATCCGCCCAGAACTCCACCATCTCGGCGGATGTTTTCAACATGTCGGATTTCCAGAAATAATACTTGCCTTCATCACCTTTTTTCTTGCCTTCTTCCCACAATTCGGTGGAAGCGGGATCCATGGCAATCATGATATCACTGCCCGGTTTGAATCCGGCGGCGCCAATAGCCGCCATAATTACGTCAAGGGCTTCCTGGTTGCTTTTCAGGTTTGGCGCATAGCCGCCTTCATCACCCACGGCGGTGCCGTAACCTTTATCTTTAAGAACTTTCTTTAACGCGTGGAAAATTTCGGCGCCCCATCGTAAACATTCGGAAAAACTGGAAGCACCCACCGGCATAATCATGAACTCTTGCAGATCGACACTATTGTCGGCATGCTTGCCGCCATTTAAAATATTCATCATTGGTACCGGCAATTTTTTAGCATTCACGCCGCCCAGATAACGGTACAACGGGAGAGCCAGACTATTCGAGGCTGCTTTGGCAACCGCCAAGGATACTCCCAAAATAGCATTGGCCCCTAATTTCGCTTTCGTAGGGGTGCCATCCAATTCGATCATTACTTTATCCACGGTGACTTGATCCAAGGCATCCAAACCAACGACTTCACTGGCAATCTCATCATTTACATTATCAACGGCTTTTTGAACTCCCTTGCCAAGATAACGGTTTTTATCTCCATCACGGAGTTCAACGGCTTCAAAAGCGCCGGTGGAAGCTCCTGAAGGAACCGCAGCTCTCCCGGTACTGCCATCCGCTAATTCAACTTCTACTTCCACGGTGGGATTGCCGCGGGAATCCAAAATTTCACGAGCATATACATCTACAATCGTGGTCAATGTAATTCCTCCTTTTATTTTTAAATTCTTTAACGAACAATCAGCGATGTCCCGGTCATTTCAACCGGTTTGGGGATCTCTACCATCTCCAGAAGCGTCGGCGCCAGATCGGCCAGTACGCCTTCTTTCACTTGATATGGCGGCTTGACTCCGGCGATAATCACCGGCACCGGAAGAGTGGTATGGGCGGTATAGGGCTCGCCATTTTGGTAATCCAACATTTGCTCGGCATTTCCGTGATCAGCGGTAATGATTACGGCTCCACCCTTGTTTAAAATCGCCGGAACCACTTTCGACAAACATTGATCAACCGTCTCCACCGCCTTTTGAGCTGCCGCCTGAACGCCGGTATGGCCGACCATATCGCAATTGGCGTAATTCATAATGATCACATCGTATTTATCCTGGGCGATCTCCTTCAGAACGGCGTCGGTAACTTCAATGGCGCTCATCTCCGGTTGGAGATCATAGGTGGCGACTTTGGGAGAAGGAATCAAAATCCGATCCTCCAACGGGTACGGCGCTTCCTCCCCACCGTTGAAAAAGAACGTAACATGGGCATATTTTTCGGTTTCCGCGATTCGCAGTTCCTTCAGGCCATGATCCGCCAGAACTTCAGCCAGGATATTCTTCATTTTATCCTCGGGTGGAAACAGCAGAGGAACCTTAAGGGTTTCGTCATATTGGGTCATACAAACAAAATAAGGTTTTAAATAACCATCACGGCGGTTAAAACCGTTAAACTCCGGATCAACAAAAGCTCTGGTTATCTCCCGGGCCCGATCCGGCCTGAAATTAAAGAAAATTACCGGATCTCCCGCCTGAATGGAACCCACCGGTTGGCCGTTTCGGGTGATTACCGTGGGCAGCATAAATTCATCGGTGATATTATTGGCGTAAGAATTCTTGACTGCCTGAACGGCCGAATCCGCTTCTTCGCCTTCGCCATAAACTATGGATGCATAGGCTTTCTCAACCCTATCCCAGCGTTTGTCGCGATCCATGCCGTAATACCGGCCGCCAATGGTGGCGATCCGCCCCATTCCCTTTTCGGCGCAGACTTTTTCCAGTTCGGCAAGATATTCCAGAGCGCTTGACGGCGGGGTATCCCGGCCATCCAAAAAAGCGTGGATATAAACCTCTTTAATGCCCATTTCCTTGGCCAGTTGAATCAGCCCGTAAAGGTGTTCCGTATGGCTGTGAACCCCGCCGGGGGAAACCAGTCCCATCAGATGCAACGGTCGGCCTTCCTTCACCGTGTAAGCCACTAAATCCAAAAATGTCTGGTTGCGTTTAAACTCGCCTTCACGCAATGCCTTTGATATTCTTACTAAACTTTGATAAACCACTCTACCGGAACCGATATTCAGATGGCCAACCTCCGAAGTTCCCATTTGCCCTTCGGGTAGGCCTACCGCTTCCCCGGAACATAACAAAGTAGCATGGGGATAAGTGGTAAACAAGCTGTCAAGGTAAGGAGTACGGGCTTGTTTTATCGCATTGGCTTCGGGGTTTGGATTATCACCCCAGCCATCCAAAATGATTAACGCAGCTGGTCGATATTTCATGATTGCCTCCTAGTGGCCTAGTACTTCACAATCTTCAAAAACGAGTCAACCTCCAGGCTCGCGCCGCCCACCAAAGCGCCGTCGATCTCGGGTTGATCCATGAATTCTTTGATGTTTTCGGCTTTCACGCTGCCGCCATATTGGATTCTCATTTGTTGAGCGGCATCATTTCCGAATTTGCCGGCCACGGTGCTCCGGATTAAACCGATGACCTGATTGGCATCGTTGCCATTGGAAGATTTTCCGGTTCCAATAGCCCAGATGGGTTCGTAAGCAATGACCATACTGGGGATAACCTTGGGATCAACATCAGCCAGCGCCTGTTCCGTCTGGCGTTTTACCAATGTATTGGTTTCGCCCGCTTCCCGTTGGGCCAACGTTTCACCGACGCAAATAATCGGTTTAATCCCCGCCGCCAGAGCCGCTTTGACTTTTAAGTTAACAGTGGCGTCGGTCTCACCAAAGTGCTCCCGGCGCTCGGAATGACCGATAATCACGTAATCACAGCCGATATCCTTGAGCATCAACGGTGAAATCTCGCCGGTGAATGCGCCTTGTTCTTTCCAGTACAGATTTTGGGCGCCGAGACCAAAGGGAGTTCCCTTAACCAATTCCTTGACAGCGCTTAAGGCCGTAAAGGTCGGGCAAAAGACAACTTCCACCTGGGTATAACCGTTTAGTTTTTCAATTAACCCGGATACTAATGATTTCGCTTCGGGAATGGTTTTATACATCTTCCAGTTCCCGGCAATAATTGGTTTTCTCATCACGGAACCTCACTCTATTTATTTATTTGTTAAAGCCGCTACTCCCGGCAACTCGATTCCTTCGAGGAATTCCAGCGAAGCGCCGCCGCCAGTTGAGACATGAGTAACTTTTTCGGCATAGCCCATTTGTTCAACGGCAGCCGCTGAATCTCCGCCACCGACAATGGTGGTTCCCTTACATTGGGTCAAGGCCTCGGCCACCGCTTTAGTTCCGGCGGCAAATTGGGGCATCTCAAATACACCCATGGGGCCGTTCCAGATTACGGTTTTGGCGCTGATAATGGCTTCGGAAAAAAGCTTGATCGTTTGCGGGCCAATGTCCACGCCTTGCATATCCGCCGGAATCTTATCGGCGGAAACCGTTTGGATGACGGTGGGAGTTTTAAAATTATCGGTGACTACAGTATCAACCGGGAGTAACAGTTTTACGCCCTTGGCCTTGGCTTTGGCCATCATCTCTTTGACAAAATCAATTTTTTCGGCGTCGAGCAGCGATTTACCAATCTCCAAACCTTGGGCTTTCAAGAAGGTATAAGCCATACCGCCGCCAATGATTAAAGTATCGACTTTCTCCAGTAAGTTAGTGATTACACCCAGCTTATCGGCGACTTTCGCGCCACCCAAAATGGCGATAAACGGACGTTCCGGGTTTTCCAGCGCTTTGCCCATAATGGCGATCTCTTTTTGCATAAGATAACCGGCCACGGACGGTTTCAAGAATTTGGCCACTCCGGCGGTGGAAGCGTGGGCGCGATGGGCGGTTCCGAAAGCGTCATTGACGTATACATCGGCCAGTTCCGCCAGTTTTCCAGCGAAGGCCTCATCATTGGCTTCTTCTTCCTTATAGAAACGGACGTTTTCCAGCAATAAAACATTGCCGAAGTCCATACCGGCAATGGCTTTTTGGGGTTCATCCCCGATGGAGTCATTGACTTTTGTCACCGGCTTACCTAACAATTCTCCCAGTCGCTTTCCGATGTTATCCATCCGGTATTTATTATCCGGTCCGCCCTTGGGCCGTCCGAAATGGGATACTAAAATGACTTTGGCGCCGCTATTCGCCAGTTTCTGAATGGTGGGAAGCGCCGCCTTGATCCGCCGATCATCGGTAATATTGCCGTTATCGTCGGTGGGAACGTTAAAATCGACTCTTACCAGTACCCGCTTGCCTTTTACATCAATATCATCAATGGATAATTTATTCATTATCCGAAACCTCCTTCATTTTTCTTAAAAAAGGGACGGAAAATAAAATCCCCGTCCCTTGGCGCCGCACGAAATCGCGAACCTTATTTACTTAGCATATAGGAAAGCAAATCAACCACGCGGTTGGAATAACCCCACTCGTTGTCATACCAGGAGACGACTTTGAAGAAACGTTTCTCACCCTTTAAGTTATTTTGGAGAGTAGCCAGGGAATCATAAATCGATGAGCGATTATCATGAATGAAATCAGTGGAAACCACTTCTTCATCGGCAACGCCTAAAATTCCATTTAAATAGGAACCGGCCGCTTTTTTCATCAGGGAATCGATCTCTTCGATGGAGGTATCTTTGGTGGCGCGGAAGGTCAAGTCGACCACGGATACATCCGGGGTGGGAACTCTGAAGGACATACCGGTGAGTTTACCTTTGGTTTCCGGCAAGACTTCGCCCACCGCTTTGGCGGCGCCGGTACTGGAAGGAATAATGTTGATCGCGGCTGCTCTGCCACCACGCCAGTCTTTTTTGGAAGGGCCATCCACCGTTTTTTGAGTGGCGGTATAAGCATGGATTGTGGTCATTAAACCGGTTTCAATCCCGATTCCTTCTTTCAACAGCACATGAACCACCGGAGCCAAACAGTTGGTGGTACAGGATGCATTGGAAACGATATTGTGTTTGGCGGGATCGTATTCGTTCTCGTTCACGCCCATGACGATTGTCTTCACATCGCCTTTACCCGGAGCGGAGATGATGACTTTCTTGGCGCCGGCTTCGAGATGGCCTTTCGCTTTCTCGGAATCGGTGAACAAACCGGTGGACTCGATTACATAATCGACTCCGAGCGCTTTCCAAGGCAATTGGCTGGGTTCTTTGGTGGCCATGACGCATTGGATCTTTTGGCCGTTGACGATGAGGATATCATCGCTTTCCAGTTCCGGCTTGCTTTTGGCCGTGGCCAATTCGCCCTTGAATTTGCCATGCACCGAGTCGTACTTGAGCTGATAGGCAAAATACTCGGCATCCGTGCTGATATCAACGACTGCCACGACGTCAACGGTTTTACCCAGAAGCCCTTTTTCCACCAACGCGCTGAAGACCAACCTGCCGATTCTGCCGAAACCATTAATACCAACTTTTACTGCCATTAAACATACCTCCATTTTATATATAATTGCGGTGACACTTTCAACGGAATCATCTAAAAACTGCATACTCTATGAAGCCGTCTAAAGTGGAGCTACCGTTTAAAACCTCAGTATTTAAAAATCTTCGCCTGAAAACTTATCCTTGCGCGCATGCACACGCGATTTCAGTCAAACAAAGCGCGCTCTAGGCGACACGCTATACGATCCATTCACGCCTTGCCTAAATCATCCACCAACGCTCTTGCCGCGCCTTCATCAATGATTAATATATCCCTGGGGGCATTGGATAAAACGGCTTTTACCGCCATGGCCTTACTCTTTCCCCCGGCCACCGCCACCACCTCATCGATGAATTCCAGCTCATTCAATTGTAAACCAACACTGGAGGTGGAATGGACCACTGTGCCGTCCTGGGCGAAGTAATAGCCGAAAGCTTCACCGATGGCTCCCTTGCTCAAGATTTCTTTGATCTTTTCATCCGTCATCCCCCGGCGCTTGGTAATCTCTTCCGCCGAACCAATTCCGTGGAGTACCATATCCGCCTGGCGCAGCAAATCCAATACTTCCTTTATCTTCGGTTCTCCGGCGATGGTCTGCATAGTCTTGACTCGCAGGTCATCCGGGGCGTGCAACAGGCGGTAGTTGGCGCCAACCCCCTTGGCAATATTGGCGGCTACGGTATTGGCTTGAATCTCCACATCCTCGCCCAAACCTCCCCGGGCGGGAACCACAGTAATACTCCGTTTCAATTGCGAGGTTGGCAAAATGTTGGCCACTTCAGCTAAAGTTGTACCGCCGGTAACCGCTAAAATAGCGCCGTCGGTTAAATTTTGCAGTAAAAATTGGGCAGTTACCCGCGCCAGATCTTTTTTTACGGACTGATCCCCATCGGAATCACCCGGCACCATAATCACTTGCTTCACTTGATAAAGGGCGGCGATTTGGTCCTCCAGGATTCTTAAACCTTGAATCTCCCGGATATATTCTTCCAATTCCCATAATAAAGCATCTCCATCCGGAGTCACTTGCATACCGGCGGGTGAATAACTGACCAGTTCGTGTTCCTTGAGAACATCAACTTCATTGCGGATTTTTCGTTCTTGCAGCTGCAGCTTTTCAGCCAGCGCCCTGCGGCCTACGGGTTGTAAATATCGAATCGAGCGCAGGATTTGATACCTGGAAAGAAGCAACGGGATGACTTCGGGAACAATTTTTTGTTGTAATGATAATAACTTATCCATTATCGATTTTAGTCTAAGGTCGAAAGTTAAAGGTCAAAAGCCGGGATTAAAATCTTCTAACTTTTCGATCATAGCCAAGGCGCCCACCCTCTCCGAGTTTCGATCTAATAATTTCCGATTTTGGGACCTTCGACTTTTGATTGATTCATTTGTTGGTTGATATTTGTCCCAGTATTTAATTTTATGTCCCGCATCTGCCCAAAAAAAATATAAGTATAACATTACCAAAAAACAATTCCTTATTCTTTCTCCGTTGGTGAATGAATTCCTGCTTCACCAAAAAAATTTTTTGCATATTCCCGGATCTGGCGCAGCCGGTGATTGACCGCCGATTTGCTGACCGGGGGCGAATGAAATTCACCCAGTTCTTGAAGGGTGGCTTCGGGATGTGCCAAACGCAATTCGGCGGTTTTCCGTAAATTTTCAGGCAATGACTGCAGTCCGGATTGACGAATCAATAGGTTAATCATTTCTACCTGTTCCCAGGCGGCGTTCAAGGATTTTTCGAGATTGGCGGTTTCACAATTCACAATCCGGTTCACTTCACCGCGCATTCCTTTGATGACCTTGACCTCCTCCAGTTTAATGACAGCGGTATGGGCGTCGATTAATGATAAAAACCGGACAATGGCGGCGCTATCCTTTAAATACGCCAAATATTGATCTTTACGAATCCCAACTTTGGCCTTCATTCCCTGCAAATTCATTAAATAAACCAAACCGTCGGCAAATTCCTCGTTATGGGTTACCATTTCCAAATGGTAGGTTTTTTTTTGAGGATCAGTCACCGACCCGCCCGCCAAAAAGGTTCCCTTCAGAAACGAAGCCCGGCAACAGTTTTTCTTTAATAATTCCGGTTTGATATTGCCGTCCAGCGAATGATCTCGGGTTAACATGCCCAGATCATATAACATTTCGATGAGCCCCGGCTGAGAGGCAATCATCAGGTTATAGCGATGCAATTTTCCCAGTTTTTCGATCTGCTGCACCAGTATTTCCGATTCCAACTCGTAGGAAGCTTTTAGCAATCGGACTACCCGGCGCGCCACACCAGCCGCTTCAGTGGCCAGCGACAGGGATAACTTTTGTTGACCGGCGATGTGAATACTTCCCGCCACGTGAAAAATGGCCGACAACTCAGCCTTGATACAGTATTGACATTCGGGAATGGGGCTTCGCGCCACTTCATTACGGACGGTTTGTGAAAATTTTTCCATAACCTGATCAGCCGGCTCCTTCATTAATTGTTATTATGAGCTATTTTCGATAATATTTATTTTCATTGGCTCATAAAAATGAACTATCTTGTCTGAAAATTTTAGGTATGAAGCGTAGGACCTAAATCCGCCTAATCTCCTGTTCTCAAAGTTTTTACTATCACTCTACGCTTCCAACACCTATCCCCGGAGGTGCTCCATGATCAACATCATCTGGCTTATTCTAATCGTTATTGGCGTCTTGATTGCTATTGGAACCGGAAAAACTGAAATAATTTCCACAACCATCTTCGCAAACGCCGGGAAGGCCATTGAATTTTCAATCGGTTTAGCGGGAATGATGGCCTTTTGGTCCGGAATCCTTAAAATTGCTGAAAGTTCGGGAATTACCGAAGCGCTTGCCAAACTGTTTCAGCCCATATTCGCCAAACTATTCCCAAGAATACCCAAAAATCATCCGGTGCTTGGTTTAATATCGCTGACGGTCAGCGCCAACTTCTTGGGACTCGGGAACGTAGCTACTCCTATCGGTTTAAAAACCATGTCCGAACTCAAAGTCTTAAATCCTGATCCGGAACAAGCATCGAATGAGACTTGTACTTTCATGGCCCTTGTTTTCGGATCGTTAAGTCTCATCCCCTCCACCGTAATCGCCATTCGGGCCCAGGCCGGTTCCAGCAACCCCGCTATAGTCATCGGCCCGGTATTCGTCATTTCCCTGGCCGGAACCTTGATTGCCCTCTTGATTAATTATCTGGCGATTCGATTGATCCGCAAGTGATGGATGGCGTCGCGTGTCGCATTTTGATTATCGCATGTCGGGAAGAAGGTGTCCGGTATTTAGAGTATAACAAATCATGCCTTGAAAATTCAACTGCTTGAAAGAATCAATTTATAAACGAGGGATGTGTAGTGGCCTGGCTCTTTTCGGTTTCCCAGTGGGCAATCCCGGTGTTGTTGCTGCTTGTCTTGGGGATGGGATTTAAAAATCGGGTAAAAATATATGAAGTTTTTATTCAAGGGGCCATGGAGGGGATAAAAACCACGGTGCGGTTGACTCCCTAT
>JAEZJQ010000043.1 GCA_023436305.1 Bacillota bacterium | reverse complement strand
AGGACTTTTAAAAGGTTTCTTGCAATAAACTACCCATTCTTTTTGGTATAGATCATCAATCAGAAATTGAAATTTAAACTTTCCGTTTAAAGGTTCAAGCTTCCCGAAAAATTCAAGGTCACCCTCCCCAACGTTAGATGCATCCTTTTCCCCTTTGATTATTTATATTTGAATGTTTGGCTAACGTAAGTGATATTAAATTAACGAGGTTAGAAATGAAAACATTTACTTTAAAAGAGAAAATTGATTTATTAAATGAAGTTAATGAAATTAACAGTAAAGCATGGCCAGAGTTTTTACTTCATGGATTGTAGTGATTGGTCTCATTTATTCTCAACATTTGCAGATTATCAAGTTTTACTATTAAATGAAAATGATGATTTGGTGGCTTACGGGTTTACCATACCAATTTATTGGGATCAAAATTTAATTGATATTCCTGATAATCTAAAAACACTTGTTGAAAATGGTGTTGAAATAAAGAAAAAGGAAGTAAAACCGAATATTTTGTTAGCTTTAGCTGCGGTAGTAAGGCAGAATCATAAAGGTGAAGGATTAAGCTTTGAAGTTGTGAAAGCAATGAAAGGTTTAGCCAAATCTAAAAAGATTGATATATTGATTGTTCCGGTACGGCCTACTTTGAAATTCCAATATCCTTTAATCCCTATTGAAAATTACGCACGATGGAAAAGAGAAGACGGTTTGTCATTTGATCCTTGGTTAAGAGTCCATGATAAACTGGGAGGAAAAGTATTTAAGACAGCAGAAGTCTCGATGATCATTACTGGTAAAGTAAATGAATGGGAAAAATGGACAAATACGAAGATTTTAGAAACTGGTAAGTACATTATTGAAGGAGCCTTAAATCCAGTAGAGATTGATTATGAAAAAAATATCGGAATATATACAGATCCATGTATTTGGGTTCAATATTCAAAAATATGAAAAGACTACACTAAGGAAGGGGAAAAGGGCATCATCTAACAACAGGGGTTACCGCTTCACTTCGGGTGCGTGGGCAATATCACGAAGGGTATTCGAAGAAGCAGATTCATGGAGAATCGCACCACATGCCTTCGCTAACCGAGTCGGCGGGAAGAGTAATTTCAAAGAAGAATCCCGCCTTGTAAGCTCAGGCACATCGGGAACCCGCGGACGTTATACAAAATACTCGCTAAAGGTGGGTCGACAGCAGCATCCGGCCGCTGCAAAAAATGGAGGTAAAAATATGCGAAAAACCTTAATAATTTTAATAATAGTACTGTTTTCCGGAGTTCTGGGCGCTTATTGTTTTATTATGAAAGATAGTCCTATCTTTAAAATTTCTAAGTTTGAAGGATTTTGGTGTCGCGAAGAATATATCAAGAAATTACACGAAAGCAAATCTGCAACTAATGCTTCACAAAAATTTGATTACATCGGAATAACGTTTTTAAAATATACGGATAGCTGGGAATCCGCAAAATATCAAAATAGTCATGAGGTTGCTATTTGGGGTCCTTTTGAAGGAGATGGTGGAATTATCAAAGAAGCTGCTTTATTATCGAAAAATAAGATTGAATTAATATTTTTTGACACAACTATTATGAGATTAGATGGGCAAAAGATTATTTTTATTACAGATAATCTAGAAAATCCCCAAAAGATAACTTTAGAGTATAAAGGGAAGAAAATAAATTTTGTTAAGTTAAAAGGAACGCTTGAAGATTATATTAATTTGATTACCTTGGTTGGTAAATATAAAGATCACAACGGAAACATTTATGTTTTTAATGAAAATAAAACGGCGGTGTGGCCAAATAAGAATTTCAAATATGAAATAGGTTTTGATCCAATATGGTCAAGTGATGACTTTATCTATGTGATTGGGGAAAATAATAAAAGCACAAATATCATTTATTGCTACGAATGGAAAGATGATAGATTATATATTTACAATGGTATTTCCGATCGTGATGGATATTCTAGAACTGATTTATATGCAGTTCTTCAAAAATGTGAATGAGCCATCCGTGGCTTGGCATATTTTGGGGAGCGCGAGTACTTCGTATAACATGGCATCTGACGCTGGCGGGCGCGGTAAGAAATGTCACGAAGCAAGGTATGAAAGCATATTCATGATGAATCGCACTACATACCTTCGCTAACCGAGTCGGCGGGGAAGGTAATTTCAAAGAAGAATCCCGCCTTGTAAGCTCAGGCACGTTAAGATTGACCCGAAATCCTTAATCAAAATCAGTAAATCATGTATTCTTTAAGATTTTAATAAAAAGGAAGCCGATCTAATCTACCGGCTAAAAATTAAAGAGCAAGAAGTCATCTTTTATGTCCTGATTGAAATGCAGTCAACCGTGGATTTTCAAATGCCATACCGCTTGCTTCTCTATATGATGGAAATCTGGCGGGATTTCTTGAAAAGCACCAAACCGGAAATAACTGAAAGGAAAGAATTTAAACTACCGGCAATCATCCCTATTGTGCTTTACAACGGCGCGAATAACTGGACGGCCTGCGAGAATTATAAGGAATATCTGACTGGTTCCGGCCTATTTGAAGAATATATTTTAAATTTCCGTTATATACTCATAGATGTTAACAGATATGAAAAGAAAGCATTGTTGGAACTTGCCAATTTAATCGGTAGTGTCTTTCTATTAGACCAGAAGATTGAAAAAGATGAGGTTATCTTTAGGCTTAAAGAATTAATTGGGGTTTTACGAAGGTTCCCTCCGGATGAGTTTAATTTATTTCGGATGTGGCTGAGTTCTATTGCCACAATAGGACTGTCCGAAAGATCCAAGGAAAGCGTAATCAAAATTCTCGAAGAAAGCAACCCCGAGGAGGTTGAAAAGATGGTTTATAATTTGGCGGAAACACTTAAAAAGATGGAAGAGGATGTAATGCTGGCTAAAGCAGCAGGCAAAGCGGAAGAAAGATTAGAAATTGCAAAGAATATGCTTGTTAAAAACTCACCCCTTGATTTTATTGCCAAGGTTACCGGTCTTTCAATGGAAGAAATTAAAGCATTACAAGCAGAAAACAATGATAAAATTCATTGATCTCTCCCTATTTCTAGCTCCAAGATAACTGAAACGACTAAGGGTTGTGGAATTCCGCAATCCTTTTTTGATTAAAAAACTGGTATTTAATCACGTTTTTCTTGTAAGAGGCCGGGTTTGTCGTCCATGAAAAACCCTGGGTTATACGGCGCTTATCATGACCTTTCCCGCTTCGGGCGCAGAATGTAATATCACGAAGCGGGTTCGAAGAAGAATCTTCATGAAGATCGCGCCAAACGTCTTCACTAACCAGAGTCGGCGTGCCGGTAAGTGAATACTGAAGGTTTTCGGTCATGCCTGTAAGCTCAGACGCTTCGGGAACGTAAAACGTTATCGGACAGATGAGGAAAAGGCCCGCGCGTCCTGCGCGGATTTTATGCGGGTATGTCTCCGAAGTGTAATTTTGAGTGAATTGGAGGGTTAAAGATGAATGATGAAATAATATTTGAAAATAGAGCGGAGTTTAGAAAATGGCTTATAGAAAACCATAATATTAGCGATGGAATCTGGATGGTTTTTGGAAAAGTAGGTAAACTTAAAACTATTATGCCTGATGAGGCACTGGAAGAAGCATTGTGCTTTGGTTGGATTGATGGGCAATTCAATAGCATTGATGAAGGAAAATATTTAAAGAGATTTACGCCACGTAGAAAAGGTAGTAAATGGTCAGAAAAAAATAAAGACTTGGCAAATATTTTGATTGAAAACGGTAAAATGACAAAATACGGCATAGCCGCGATTGAACAAGCAAAAAAGAGTGGTACTTGGGATACAGCTAAAGCTGAACCAATAACTGATGAACAGATTGATATCTTAATAAGCGCTTTGTCGGGTGCCGAATTAGCATTGTCTAACTTAATGAAAATGCCGATTTCTGTTAAAAGGACATATACAGCATTATATTTAGATGCTAAAAAAGAGGAAACGAGAATAAAGAGACTTGAAAAGATTATTGGACGACTGAATGAAAATAAAAAACCGATGTGATGGGATAAAGTATGGAGTACATATACTGCGGACTTTTGTGTAATGAATGCCCTGTATTTATTGCAACCGCAGAAAATAATGAGAAATAAAAAGAACAGCTGGGTATCGATTGGGGTAGTGGAATTGGTTGCCTCGCCATTGTTGCAGCAAGGCTCACTAAAGTAGATAAAGTATATGGATTGGAAATCTCGAAGTCTGATGTCGATGTTTCTTTTAAAAATGCAAAAGTCAATAATGTGTTAGACAAAGTGGAATTTTTGCATTCTGATTCCTATAGTCCATACTTGGACAAAGATAAAACTGCTTTATCGTATTTAAACACAACTTTCGCAGTGGAAAAGCAACTTAAAACCTTTGATACGTACGCCTATTGCGAAATGAAAATATAACAACTCAACTTTAAGGGATAGGGTCGCCTACATGTAATCCAATAAATTTATAAAACGTTCTATAAATAATAACAATCCACGGTGAAATCATAAAACGCCATGAAGAAATGATAAAATGCCGCAAAAAAATCATAAAATACCATGAAGAAATGATAGACTACCACGAAGAAATCATAAAACACCATGAAGAAATGATAGACTACCACGAAGAAATCGTAAAACACCATGAAGAAATGATAGACTACCACGAAGAAATCGTAAAACACCATGAAAAGATGATAGACTACCATGCTAGAATCATAGACTACCAAAAAAATATAAAACCATATGATTATCAAGATTTAGATGTAAAAATAATTATTCAATCATTTGCGGGATTCTAAATAACGAATAATCAATCCCTTTACGCTTGAGTTACCAGACCGAAAATCGGAGAGCGAAATGTTTTACGAGGTGGGCATTGTTTGACTATGGGGTTAAGGTTACGATTAATTCTGATGATGTTTTGGTTTTTGGACAAAGTGTTTCCAAGGAATATCTCGATCTGAGATAGAAGCCAATGATTATACTCAAAGAACCACCTTTTAGGGAGGATAACATGTTATTATTGATGAGAAACAAAATAAAACATACGATCGAAAAAGGCAATGGAGATGAAATTGATATTGTTTTGACAGAATATGCACGAAAACATCTTGATCACGCGAGGAGCTTGGAAAAAGAATTCAGCGCGCTTCATAAATTACCCATCGGCGTCCAATACCATTATTCAACAGGGATTTTAAAATATGAGGTTGATAATGGCGGTTTTACACAATTCTTGTTTAATTCATCCAAAGTTTTTTTATTTACCGCTACAAACGCTTATCACGAAATAAACGCTATTAAGCATTATGATTTACTGATGAGTATCATCAAACACCTTTACACTAGGTTTAACTTACCTCCAAATGAAAACGGTTTTGAGTTATTAAAAAGAATCCAAACCTATAAAATTGAAGTGAATAGTGATTGGGATGAGTTTAAAAGTTTTTTGAGGGTCGAACAATTTGATAATGCATTTTATACGCTTGAAGATAGCGAGGGTCCAATTTGGGATATGCTTTTGGATTACATTAAGACAAACATTGATAAATTTTTGTAATAAAGATTTTTTAATCGATAATTCATTAATGTTAGCGCTTCCCCCATCAATAAGGTCCAGTCCTGTTAGGCCTTACTTTCATGTGATGGTAGCACCAACCAAGTTGTAGGTATACGTTTCAACAACATTATCGTACCCAAGGGAGCAACGATTACGAAAGCATACATTCAGTTTACATGTGATGAAACAAGCACCAGCACCACCAGCCTCACCATAAAAGGCCAGGCCGTGGACAATGCCGCCGCTTTCACAACTTCAAGCTATAACGTTTCATCCCGGACTAAAACCACCGCTTCGGAGAGCTGGGCGCCGTCTTCATGGAATACCGTGGGCACCGCCGGAACTAACGAGCGGACGCCTGATATAAAGGACATTATTCAGGAAATTGTAAACAGAAGTGCTTGGTCAAGCGGCAACTCCATGGTAATCATTGTTACAGGAACCAGTAGAAGCAGGCGTTGTGCTGAAGCCTATGACGGCAACAGTTCACAGGCTCCCCTGCTGCATATTGAATATACCAACTGATTTTAAAATCGGTGAACACAGAGCATGCAGGATCTTTAACACCCATGCTCTGTGTTCACATGGAAAGACAAAACTATCCGCAAAATTTTATCAGGAGTAAATTGTATACGGACAATTGGTAATTGCCAGATACAATGAGCATAACATTTGGCAAGGAAAAGACGTTCCGGTTTATTGCCACTGCGTAAAACAGTAACCCAGGAGCGTCATCAACAATATTGCATGATTATTTTATCCAAGTGATTAATTGAATAAACATTCAAAAATGAGGTTTTTGTCATTAATCGAGAACGGAATTCACGTCCATGCTTTAAAAGTCACCGGTATGCGCCAATTTGGCGCCGTATTCGATAGCGTGAATCAGGCTCTGTTCATTCGCGGTTCCTTTGCCGGCTTTCCCGAAAGCAGTCCCGTGATCTACGGAGCTTCTGATAATGGGTAATCCTAAAGTAATATTTACGCCACTAATCGTTTCCATCTTTTTTTTCTCGGCATTCCATGAAAAACCGACTACCTTTAGCGGAATATGCCCTTGATCATGATACATAACAACCACAATATCGTATTGCCCTCCTCTGGCTTTTGAGAAAACCGTATCTGGAGCAATCGGCCCATCGGCATTAATGCCTTCATTTTTAGCTGCTTTTATGGCCGGAATGATCTCTTGTTCTTCCTCACAGCCAAACATACCGTTTTCACTCGAATGCGGATTAAGTCCGGCTACGCCAATTCGGGGTCCCGCAATTCCAATTTTTTTACAGGCCTCATCGGCCAATCGAATTACTTTTAAAATCCGGTCCTTCTTTACAAGATCGCATGCTTTTCTTAACGATACATGAGTGGATACGTGGACTACCCGCAAATTTTCATCAGCAAGCATCATCGCGTAGTCTTTCGTATCTGTAAAATGAGCATATATTTCAGTATGCCCCGAATAATGATAACCCGCAAGATTTATTGACTCTTTATTGATCGGGCCGGTTATCGTTGCATCTATTTTTTTTGCCATTGCCAGTTCAATTACTTTTTTGATCGCCTCAAAAGCCGCTTTTCCCGCCATTGCAGAAACTTTACCATATTCCAATTTAGCTAAATCGACATTATTTAAGTCAATTACATTCATTACACCATATTCAAATCTGGCCTTTTCGACATCGGGGATTGCGTTAATTTCCAGATTAACCCCTACGATTTTGGCAGCCTGTTTCATTACACCGGCATCGCCCACTACCAGCGGCTTGCAAATCTCACCGATTTCTTTTTTCGCCAATGCTTTTGCGGTAATTTCCGGGCCAATTCCGGCCGGATCTCCCATTGTGATTCCCAGGATAGGCTTTTGTTCGTCCATCATTATCTTCCCCTTTGTTAAGCGATATTTTTTGCGTTCAAATCAGACTTTACGATATAACTTTTAAATAAATTTGTTTTCCGGAAGAACCAAGCAAAGAGCTATCATAGTTTATTTAATAAATCTGCAATATCCATTAGGTGCGGCGGACAGCCATAAAAAAAGGGGCCTTGAAGAACTGCATTTTTAGCGCATTGTCCAAAGCGAATCGGTTTCGCTCCTGTCAGATCCATATTTGATATATCAGGTTTCCCGAGAACAAATACACAATCCTGTAACCGATTCAACTTTTTTTCGCGTTCCATATTCACAACCAACCACTCCAAGCAATGCTTGCACCCACTACATGCACCCGACTCAATCACTCGGATTCCCTTTTTCAAATAATCATCATGATTTAACGCAACCCGTTTAAAAACTTTGCGCACAGTTTCTGGATTTTCTCCGGCAATTATTATTTTTTCACGGTCTTTACAGCCCAGGCCCGCTTCTCCCGCCATCTTAATATAATTGACTTCTTCAAGTTTAAAACCCATCACTTCGGCAGCAATTACATCCGCAGCTACCGTGTCATAGGAACCTATCAACAAACCCAGATGTACCGGTTCACCATAAACAGGCCCCAATCCCTCCATCCCAACGGTCCCATCCAATATGGTTAATTCAGGTAAGACTATCCGGTTTAAATCGACTAGACATTGTTCTAAATCCCATCGGTGAAAACGTTTTTTATCGTTTTCATGAAGAACTCCTTTCATATTCTTGAGGCCGAGTGATACGGGCAAGCAATCGTGAGTCTTCATCACCGGTAGGTTAATGATGACATTCGATTCGATGAGGCACTTCGGCAATCGTAAACGTCGCATTTTTTTAGCGGAACTGTTCAAAACGTACTCATAATCAGATCGTTTAAAGTCAATAAATTGTGTTTCTTCTTTAATGCAAAGATCAATGATCCCAAGTTCTTCAGCAATTTTGGTTGTATCCGATCCGACGGTGGAACCTTCACCAACAATTACATTTCTCGCTCCAGCGGCTTTAACCATTTTAATGACCGCTTGAATTAAAAGGGGGTTGGTAGTAGCACCCGTTTTATAAGGCTTTGCTTCAACTAGATTCGGTTTAATCAAAACTTGATCACCCGAATTAATTAAAGCATTAATTCCTCCCAACCAATCCATCAACCGGTATAGGGCTGTTTGAACTTCTTCAAGATTAGCATCTTCTGAACATTTAACGATTCCTACGAATGAATCTTTCATATCAAATTCTCCTTTTGCTAGCCCCAATGACTTCTATTTGCCAATTCATGCTTGGATAGGCAATTTTTCCTTAAACATAATCAAATAGACGCGCAATAATATCTCGCGCACCAAATGAACCGGATTTTGTAATGAGAATCCCCTCTGGAATAAGGCCCCCCAATAACCGGCTTTTAACAATTCCAGGAAACACTTCACTTTCAATGGCGATGCGTTGAACATTAAGTGATCGGCATACCGCCATGGCCGTGTCGCCACCGGTAAGCACTAAGCCGCGCACCTTATTTCGACTTATTAATTGGCGAGTAACAGAAGCCAAGGCTGCCAAAATTGCGGTTTTTAGGTTATTTCCAACGCAGATTCCATCGCTACAACCACCTACATAGATTAAAACATTATGACCGCGCTTTAAAAATTCGTCCGCTTGCGCGGTTACCCGAGAAACTTCTTTATTAAGACAATCGGAATGAATAAATTGGGTTGGATTTATGGCAATCACATCAAGTCCTTCAATTGTCCGGGCATATTCAACTTGATTGCGGGCAGCAGCGCTTTGGCTGCCGCAAATGCCCAATACTCCCCCGTCATCGCTTCGCTGCTCCTGCAATTGTAATTTTCCATCCGTTATTTGACCTTCAAGTCCGGCTATCGCGCGGGCTAGACCCGCCGTACCACATGCCAGAGCTTTTCGAAGTTTCATCAAACTTCTTGCAAGAGTAACCAGATGGTCATCAGTTGTTGCATCACAGGCAATTACCTTGGCTCCGTTATTGTATTGCCGGTGAATCTCATCAAGAACTGCTTGCCAACCGTTACTGATTGTTTCTAATGAAAGATATCCGGTTTTCCGTTGAATTTGCTTTTCTAAAAGCTTTACTAGGTGCGATTCCCGTATAGGAGTGACCGGATCGTTTCGGACATCACTCTCTCCCACCGGGACCTGATTGATTAAATGAAATGCACCGGATGTAATACGCCCATTAGCCGGATATGCCGGAACCACTAAAGCCATATCAAAATCAAATTCATCCAATAAAGCTTCAATCTCTACCCCGATATGCCCCCGTAAGCTGGAATCAATTTTTTTGAAAACACGGACTTGGTTATCCATAGCGAACTTTTTGCATAAGGTTCTCACCATCTGATAGGCTTCTTCTTGATTTACCGCCCTGGTCTCGGATGAGACCGCAACGGCATCATATTCTTCTAAATCGAGGTTGCCGGATAAATTTAGTAATGTAGCGGTATTTCTTGCATTCGCGAATTGTACCGCCGTATCATTGGCGCCGGTTAAGTCGTCCGCGATTATTAACAAGTTCATTTCCCGTTTTCAACTCCCAAATTATTATATCAATGTGATTTTTCGCCGTTACACCGGCAACTCCGCGCCCATCATCATTGCGGTAATTGAATTATAGTCAAACTGATTGCGTTTAATCTCATTGATTATTTCTCCTCCGCGAATGACCAGGATGCGGTCACAGATGTCAAGCAATTCTTTTAGTTCGGAAGAGACCAGGATTACACTCAAACCTTCCTCCACCAGCAGATTCACAATATCATAAATATCCGCTTTTGACCCGACATCAATGCCGCGGGTTGGTTCGTCCAGCAGGATTATTTTGGGTTTGGTGGCCAGCCATTTTGCAAATACTACTTTTTGTTGATTACCGCCGCTTAAATTACTAATCAACGTTTCCTGACTCGGGGTCTTCACATTAAAGCGTTCGATATTTTCACCAACCATTTGTTTTTCCTTCTTAAAGCTTATAATTCCAGTCTGCTTCACTGATTTTATGCTAGTGATTACCGTATTTTCCCGGATATTCAAATTGGGGAAGACACCTTCCCGGCGACGATCTTCGGGAACTAGGGCAATTCCAATATCCATTGCATTTTGCGGGTCCGTAACCTGGCATTGACAACCATCCACCTTAATTTCACCACTTACCTCGCCGCCTAAACCAAATAGTGATTTTAAGATTTCCGTACGCCCCGATCCCATTAGACCCGCAAATCCGAGAATCTCTCCCTGGTATAATCGAAAATTAACAGGATGTTTAAGTAGTGGCCCGTTAAGCTCGTTAACTTCCAGGATATGATTACTCCGAGTTCGTCCTTCTTTATATTCAACCACATGCTTCCGGTTTCCCAGCATTAAAGAGATAATCCGGGCAGGCTCAACTTCTTTGGTTACATAAGTTCCCACTAATTGTCCATCCCGAAGGACACTGATTCGATCCGATATCCTAAATACTTCCTCCAGGCGATGAGAGATATAAATTACCCCCACTCCCTGGTTTGTTACATTTTTAATTATTGAAAATAAATGTTCGACTTCTTCATTGGAAAGAGCCGAAGTCGGCTCATCCATTATTAAAACTTTTACATCTCGGGAGATGACTCGGGCTATTTCGATGATTTGTTGTTCCCCAATTCCCAGATTGCCGGCTTTTATATACGGATTCGTCGAGATTTGGAGTCGCTCCAGTATCTGTTGAGCATTGGCAAAAATAGTTGTCCAGTCAACCATTCCTTTCTTATAGGGTAGCCTGCCGAGAAAAATGTTTTCAGCTACCGAAAGGTTATTCGCCAACTCAAAATCTTGAAATATCGTACCGATCCCCGAGGCGCTAGCCATTCCCGGGCTGCTAAAATCAACCGGTTTACTATTGATGGTTATGGAGCCACTATCCCCCCGGTAAACTCCCGAGATAATCTTAATTAACGTTGATTTACCCGCCCCATTTTCTCCTACAAGCGCATGAACTTCCCCCGCCTTAAGAATGAAATTGACATTTTTAAGCGCACAAACTCCTGGAAATGCTTTATTAACTCCATGTATTTCCATCAATTCCATGTACTCAAACCTCCTTTAGGTTGTAATAAGGGGTAGAGCTTTACTCCACCCCTTATTTCCCCATCATTATTCGCCGTATTTCTCAGATTGAGCAATATTATCCTTGGTAATTAACAACGGGGTTAAATAATTATCTTTCTGGGTCGGCTTTGTACCTGACTTAATATAATTCATCAGAATTTTAAATCCGGTGGTAAATTGCTGATCGGGAAACTGTTCAATATTTCCTTGAAGCCATCCGTCCTCGATTGCTTGGAGCGTTTCTTTATGGGTATCAAATGCTACTACGGTTACCTCACCAGGTTTAAATTTACGGGCTTTTAGCGCTTGAATAACTCCAAGGCCCATCTCTTCATTATGGGTAAAGACCGCATCAATTTTCGGATTGGCCTGTAAGATATTCTCCATAACATTCAATGCATCCGAACGACGAAAGTTCGCAGGTTGTGTAATAGTCTTAATACTGGGATATTTAGATATTACATCCTCGAAACCCTTGGATCTTTGCAATACAACGGAGGCGCCCGGCGTACCCAAGAGATGGACCACTATTCCCTGTCCGCCAAGTTTATCAACAATGTAACTCGATGCCGCAGATGCGCCTAAAACATTATTACCGCCAACATGGGCAAGATAGTCGCCACCAGCAACTTTTCTATCGACAGTAACTACCGGTATCTTGGCTTTAGCGAGTTTATTAATTCCAGGAACTAATGCTTCCTGGTCGGTCGGAGCCATAATTACACCGTTAACTTTACGAATAATCATTGTTTCAATATCACTTAATTGTTTTGCCGAATTGTCTTCTGCATCAAGTACGATAACTTTAATTCCAGATTTTTTAGCAATTTCTTGCACCACTGTAGCAGCCCGTCCAAAAAAAGGATTTGAAAGACGCGGTATCGAGACAGCAATTGTATAAACCTTTTTTGCTGCAAATCCACTTGGTAAGATAACTAGGCCCATTACCAACAAGAAAAGCAAGAAAATCGATAACTTTTTCATTAAAATCATTCCTCCGTTCAATTATTTTTTGTTATTAAAATGGAAACTATATTTTAATCCCTCCTTTCCTTCGCTTAAAAAATTTCTTAACCATTGCTTGGAATTTGGGTTGAACCCTTCCTCATCGTATTTATCAGCACAGCCAAAATAATAATTAAACCTTGGACAATTTGCTGCCAGTAAGAAGAAACAGCAAGAAGCGTCAACCCATTCGCAATAACTCCAATGAATAGGGTTCCCAACAAAGTGCCATAGACTGTACCCTTCCCTCCGCTTAAACTCGCGCCTCCAATTACAACCGCAGCTATAGCACTTAATTCATATCCTTGTCCAGCTACTGTTTCGGCGGCATCAAGCCGGGATGCCAGGACTATGCCACCTAACGCGGCGAATCCACTACTTATAATAAAAGCTTTGATTATGTTCCACTCAACTTTGATGCCTGAGTAAAAAGCTGCTTTACGGCTCCCTCCAATCGCATACAGGTTTCTCCCAAACGAAGTGCGTTTTAACACCATTTGCACGATAACAGTTACAACTAAAAGTAGGATCATGGGGATAGGAATGAAGAGAAATTCCCCTCCTCCAATCCATTTAAAGTTTTCTTGGAAACCACTTATCGGGAACCCGTTTGTTAATACAAGACAAATACCACGGGCAATACCCATCATTCCTAAGGTGGCCACGAACGACGGTACGCCACCTTTGGCTACCAAAAGCCCAACCACTAACCCTAAAGCCATCCCAATCGTCAAAGGAATTAAAATACTTGGTATAAGACCCAACCCCGCTTTTTGCGCCATTGCCGCCGTGACTCCGCTTATAGCCACTATGGAGCCGACTGAAAGGTCAATCTCCCCGGTAAGAACCACCATTGTTACTCCGATAGCTAATAGTCCGTAAACAGCCACCTGGCGAACAACGCTAAGTAAGTTGGCGGAACTTAAAAAAACCGGGGATAGAATAGTCATGATCAAGCACACTGCTGCTAGACCAAAAAGCACACCATATTTTCCAAAGAAATCTATACTTTGTAGCTTACTTTTAGGCAAAGCATCTGATTTTTTTATCATAATACGAACATCATCCTTTCTATTCAATTTAACGTTAAACGCCCATTAACAAATTGCAATGGCACGACCAGGAGCTGCGCTACCACCTTCAACTTTGATAGGCAGAAACATGAAATATGCCCCCCTCGGAGGTAACAGACCCAAGTTACATAGTTTTTCCGTAAAGACCATTCCTGCTTCCAACCCAGCCCGATGAGGTTCCTCGTCATTCTGAATTAACCCCATACTCACCGTATCAATTGCTACATGCATTACGCCTTTTTTCAATAAATATTTCATTACCGCAGCTTCCGGAGCCGCCCATCCTTCGGTTTGTTTGTAAAGCTTGCAATCCCGGTCCAATCCATAACCTTCAGGAAACTTTTTATAAAAACGATCCGTCCATCCCGTATATAAAATGACCACATCACCTTGGTTGATTTCTCCGTGATGCTTTTCCCAATCTTGGATCTTAGAAACTGTAATGACGGGACTTTTACCAGGTCCGGCCGTCCCTACTAAGTCCGTGCAATCAATCACTGCCGCAGGACCCATCAATTGTGAGATTGGCACCTTCTCAACCGTTGTTCGTCCAATCTCCGCGGCATCCGGCAAACCGGAATCCGGGTGAGGAATTCCGTGAGCGGGAGAATCAAAATGAGTGCCGCAATGTTCCTCGAATACAAGCACAAAGTCCATATACCGGCCTCTCATATCAGTCTGGGGAGAAGTAAAGTAATTGAATGGAGCCTTGATGAATGGCACACCCCAAATTGGACTGGTAGGATACTCCGCTCCGAGAGTTACTGTAAGATCAATAACTTTACATGATTTCACCAACCGATCAATTATTTCCGCGGGAGAATTCTGTCCTTGTTTTTCCAGCAGCATCTTCATTCCTCCATTTTTTGTATTTACTTAATTCGTTAAACAATCATAATAAATTCTTTCCACATCATCCTGTAGTATTGGATGTGGATTATTTTGTAGTAAACGTTCATTTAGAAGTGCCTCAGTAGCCATAGTTGGGATTTCACTTGAATTTATATTAAATTCTCCAAGTGTTTTAGGAATCGGAAGCCGTTTGAGCAAGTCATCCAATACCTTTATTACTTCGGCCGCCAATTCAAAATGATCGGAACCAACTAGCCCCAAAATAGGCGCCAGAGTTGCTAGAGATCGAACGCATGACGGAAGATTAAATTTGAATACTCTTGGTAAAAGCAGCCCATTAGCCATACCATGAGGTACTCCCCGTTTTCCAAGGGGATATGAAAGCGCATGAACAGCAGTAGTGCCTGCAATAGTAAGAGCCATCCCGCCGAGGTAACTGCCTAATAACATTTTTTCCCTGGCTTCAATATCCTTTCCGTTTATTACGGCGGTCTCGATACTTTCTGCAATTAACCGTATCCCTTCGTAAGCATACGCTTCACTAATAACATTTCCATTAGTTGACACCCATGACTCAAGACAATGTGCCAATGCATCCATCCCGGTAAAAGCTGTGATGTTATCCGGAAGACCCACGGTTAACTTCGGATCTAACACTGCCACATCCGGTAATAAGTAAGGACTTATAACCGGATTTTTATTGTTTTTGGAATCCATAAACAAGGCATTCGGTGTTGCTTCCGACCCTGTACCTGCAGTTGTCGGAATAAGTATTAAATGAATTTTCCGTTCAAAAATTTTTTTTGTTCCATAAATCTCAGATAAGGTTCTACTCTCATTACCAAGTACGGCAATAACTTTTGCGGAATCTAAAGAACTCCCGCCCCCAAGGCCGATCACTGCATCAAAATTATCCAAACGAAATCTTTTGACAGCATGGTCAATTTCAGTTTCTTTGGGTTCGGATGCAATCTCGTCATATATTCCCATATTTAAACCTTCTGATTCAAGTTTAGCTTTAATAATTTCGGGAATTCCAATCCGAGAAAGACCTTTATCAGTAACTAACATAACTTTTCTGCATCCTAATTTTTTAATCATATCACCCATTAGATTTGAAGTATCGGCTCCAAAAATTACCTTGGACGGTATTTGACTATTTAACTCGAATGGTTTCACGAGAGACATCTCCTCAAAAAGAATCACTGCGATTTCTAAGAATAAGCCTGAATTTTACTGTTTATCAAGATTTTTAGCCTATAATTTTACTCCTACAATAAAGCTGATAATACAATCAACAAACGATTGTCGACATTTTCTGTTAAATTTTTCCCTTTTCTATCCCCTTCCCTCAATAAATTTTTAGCCTGCCAATTTGTTTCCCTTAGAATAATATTATTAATCATTCGGAGCAAGGACTACTGTTTGGAGTATATAGGAAATCTAAAAGCATTTCACCGGCCCGAATAATATGACTTTGAGTAATGGATTCCGCCTTAACCGAATCACGCGCCTCAAGCGCACTAATAATTTCCTGATGGGTTTCAGCCTCTTTGAGCAACAGGTTTGCACTTTGCATTGAGAATTTTGACCAGGCCATAAAAAGACGAATTAGGGCTTGGACATCGTTAAGTATTTTTAATAACCGCCGATGATTAGCGCAAGTAATAATTAATTGATGAAAATTAATATCATTTTCTAAAAATAATTGGGGGTCATTGTTGTCGGCTGCAATTTTCATCTTTTTTGTATACTCGGAAAGCACTTGAATGTTATCCGTGGTAATTTTTGATGTGGCTAATCTAGCTGCAAACCCTTCCAGAACACTACGTAGACTAAAAAGTTCCGTAATATCCTGATCTGTCATTTTTGCTACAAACGATCCTTTTCGTTCAACGGTGAAAATTATTCCTTGACTTTCCAAGTCACGAAGCGCTTCTCGAACAGGTGCCCGACTTATCTTCATATGGTCCGAAATATACTGTTCGATTATACGGTCACCAGGTTTAAGCTCTCCCTTTACAATACAGTTAATTATTTCATTAGTTACATCATTTCTTAGTGATTTATTTTTTGGAGGACTAAACAAATTAATTAACCTCATTTCATAAAACAATCGATTGTCGACATTTTTTATTTATATATATCTTTCAACAATAATTCTTATATTCCTCTTTTTTATTAGAAATTTTTCTATAACCATCCATTCTTGTAAAATGTGACCCTAAATATTCATTACGGATCGGATGGTCAACCACCCCGAGCCATATCTCCGAAGGCTCTATAAAAAATAACCTCCACCCGAAAAACGCGTGTATTGTCAAGATACCTTAGCGGAAAAATTTTCTTATGTTTGATAATGCCGATTCATCCGTTCGAATATAATGCTCCCATAGGATGAGACACAAAAAAGAAAAATTAAGTTATAATGGGAACATGAAGAAAAGAAATTAATACTCAGCAGAATTTGAAACCAAAATTGTTATTGAGGTTCTACGAGAAGAAAGTACCGTTAACGAGATAGCAGCCCGATACGGGATTAGCCCGGTCATGATCAGCCGCTGGAAAGCTGAATTTCTGGAACGAGCTCATGAGGTATTCAAAAGAGGTCCCTCGGCGGCAGAAAAAAACTTAGAAGCTGAAAGGGAACGGACTGCACAACTCGAACGAAAAGTCGGTCAGCTAACCTACAAGAGGTTGACTGGCTTAAAAAAATCTGACGAAATCCAAAGATACGATCCCATCCTTACACGGGCTGTATCTAGAAATCTGAAGCGGTAATGCGGTAATTTTTCTGCTATTTATTGGAAAAATTTAAATGTACTTGCCGAACTGAGGTTTAATGTGACCATAAATAAGCTTTGACCTTGTGGAGCTGTTTCTAAACGTTCGACGAAAGACGGAAAGGTTATATTTTTTTGAATTTCCGCTAAGTCCGTCACGTTATTCGTAAAAACAAAAAACCGGGACGATTTTTTATTTAAAACCCGATCCTGAATTTTTTTATTTAATTCTCCGATTCCACCGATTATTAAAGGATGTTCTCCCAGGTAAAAATCAATAAAGGAATTGCTTTCATCCGAATAGTAGATAATTATTTCTCCCGGTTGGCGTACATCGTTTATTTTGGAGACCATTTGAGGCCATGGGTTAATATAATTCATATTGAAACTTATGAGATTCAGTAGCAGCACATAAGCCAAAACGGTTAAAATGAGTTGCGAGTAAATTGCCAGAGAGTATTTTTTACAAAGCGTAAATATTGAAAACAAAGTCATTCCTGAAAAAAAGACAATGAAAAAGGGAAGTACCACCGATAAATATTCAACTTTCACCGTATTGCTTACCAAGTAATAGATAATGCCCAGGATTATGGGAAACACGAGCAATAAATTGCAAATTGCAGCAAACCGGCTGGCCTTTTGCGAAAACTCCCGGGATGAATCGGCTGAATCCCTTAATACGTTTACAACAATATGACCTATAATAATGGCCAGCGGGGGTAAACAAGGCAATAAATAACGTATGGCTCTCCACTTAATAACCAATGCCATGGCAAATGTCACAACAAACCATGATAACAAGAAGAGAAAGAAACCTTCATTTTCACTTCTATCTTTCCAACCTAGTTTTAGAGCGTGCCATAGATAACCAGCCCAAGGTATTAAACAAGCGATAGCAGAGGGAATTCTACTAAAAACGAAGGCTTTGATATAATTTTATTTAAAGGCTCTTCATTGGTTTTTTTCAGTTAATTTAAATATCAGTATACATTACAATTTGTGGTTTGCCTGTTGCCGTCATTGGCAAAAATATTATAATAAAAGGGAAAAAATGATCAAAGATATTGAAGAATTATCATTAA
>JAEZJQ010000123.1 GCA_023436305.1 Bacillota bacterium | reverse complement strand
CAAAGCCTTCCGGCACAGGAGATGGAGGATCATCTGCGCCGGTTACTGTGGTCTGGATTGCAATCCGTTGGGTTGTTCACGGAAAGGGAGACGGTGCTTTCCGGGCTCAAAACCAAGGCCGGACTTTCTCGTTTATACGACCGGTGGCTTGATGAAAGCGTTGCGGTTTTAGCCAGGGGCAAGTATCTCGATGTCAAAGGCGATACATGCATTATTAACGATCCGGTTCCGGTCGATGGCAATAAATTATGGGCGGAGTGGGAGCACAGCAAGGAAGTGTGGCTTGCCGTGGACCCCAGCCTGAAAAATCAAGTAACTCTTGTCGAAACAACGCTGCGGGCTTTACCGGATATTATCACCGGAAAAATTCCCGCGACTGATATTATTTTTCCCAATTCGTCCATGGAACTGGTGGAGGGCATCTATAAACACAATCCGGTTGCGGATTATTTTAATGAATTACTGGCGGATACGGCCATCGATTATTTGGAGGAAAGGCTCAAGCTGGATGGATCGGCCGGAGTCCGGATCATTGAAATAGGCGCCGGCACCGGCGGAACCAGTACGATGCTATTCCGTAAACTCATGCCTTACCGGGAGCATATTACGGAATATTGTTACACTGATATTTCCAAAGCGTTCCTGTTATTCGCGGAAAAAGAATACGGTCCGGGGAATCCTTATTTAACCTATCAATTATTTGATGTCAACTGGCCGGTGGTCGGACAGGGAGTCCGGGCAGGCGGATATGATCTGGCGATTGCCACCAATGTACTTCATGCCACGCAAAATATCCGGCGGACGTTGCGGAATGTCAAGGCTACCTTAAAACAAAACGGTTTGATACTTATTAATGAGATTAGCGGGAATAATTTGTTTACTCATTTGACCTTTGGGCTTTTGGAAGGGTGGTGGGCCTATGAGGACCATGCGCTACGGATCCCCGGCTGTCCCGGATTGGCTCCCGAAACCTGGCGGTCCGTACTTACTCAAGAAGGACTCCGGTCGGTTTTTTTCAAGGCTCCGGAAGCCATCCATTTGGGGCAACAGATTATCGTAGCCGAAAACGATGGGGTTATCCGGCAAGCCAAGTTAAACCGGCCACATACGGATTTTCCGGCGAAGCAGCTTGAAACGCCGCGGACCCATGAGCAACCGAAGAAACTTGCCGCCATAGATCATTTAGGCCGGATGGATAAGCCCAAAGTAACGCTTTCAAAAGGAGTTACCGCCGAATTACTGCGGGAAAAAAGTACGGTTTATCTGAAAAAACTGATTGCGGAAACATTGAAGATGCCGGTGGACCGGATTGATTCCTCCGAACCGTTGGAAAAGTATGGCATCGATTCGATCCTGGTGGTGCAACTGACCAATACCTTGGGCAAAGTATTGTCGAATGTCACCAGTACCTTATTTTTTGAATACAAAAATATCGATACCCTCATCGATTACTTCATAAAGACCCAAAAGGATTCATTGCTAAAACTGACGGGGGTGGGGGAACAAGAAGAGAATGATGCCGGGGCGGTTTTCATCATTCGAGAACAAAATTATCCGGCAGTTTCCGCTGATCCCATACCGTCCTTTCGAAAAAACAGACGATTTCTGCCGCTTCCAAACAGGGACAATCCCCAACCCGGAATCCAACCACCGGCAGTATCGGGAGTTCAGGATGTGGCGATTATCGGCCTGTCCGGACGATATCCCCAGGCGGGGAATGTAGGAGAGTTTTGGAAAAATCTCCAGGAAGGCCGGAACTGTATCACCGAAATTCTTCCGGAACGCTGGAATTGGCGTGATTATTACCACCCGGAAAAAGGGAAAAAAGGATCGATCTATACCAAATGGGGCGGTTTTATCGACAACTTCGATCGATTTGATGCGCTGTTTTTTCAAATATCCCCCCGGGAAGCCGAACAGATGGATCCCCAGGAGCGTTTATTTTTAGAAGTCGCTTATGAAAGTATTGAAGATGCCGGATATACGCCCGCCAACCTTTGTGAAAACCGAAAAATCGGTGTTTTTGTCGGAGTAATGAATGGAAACTATCCCGCCGGCTCCAATTATTGGTCGATTGCCAACCGGCTCTCCTATCTGTTTGATTTTCAAGGGCCGAGCATGGCCGTGGACACCGCCTGTTCATCATCGTTAACCGCAATTCACCTAGCGTTGGAAAGCATATACAACGGTACCTGCCAATGCGCCGTTGCCGGCGGAGTCAATTTAATCGTGGACCCGGTTCATTATTTGAAGCTGACGGCCATGTCGATGCTTTCCCCGGAGGATTGTTGCAAATCTTTTGGAGACCGGGCTGATGGCTTTGTGGATGGTGAAGGCGTGGGCGCCGTAATTTTAAAACCATTGTCGAAAGCGGTAGAAAACGGCGATCATATTTATGGCGTCCTCAAAGGGAGTATGTTGAACTCTGGGGGGAAGACCAACGGGTATACGGTTCCCAATCCCAATGCTCAAACCATGGTAATCGCGGAAGCATTGCGGCGGGCTAAGGTGCATGCCAGAACAATCAGTTACGTGGAAGCCCACGGTACCGGAACGGCCTTGGGGGATCCCATTGAAATTACCGGGTTAACTCGGGCCTTTGAATATGACACACCGGACAAACAATTCTGTGCCATCGGATCAGTCAAATCAAATATCGGGCATTGTGAGAGCGCGTCAGGCATTGCCGGGCTGACTAAAATCCTGCTCCAGCTTAAAAACGGTCAGTTGGTTCCTTCATTGTATGCCCGGGAACTGAATCCGAATATCGATTTTGAGAACACATCTTTTGTGGTGCAGCAGGCTTTAACGGAATGGAAAAGACCAGTGGTTGAAATCAACAGCACGGTTAAGGAATATCCAAGACGGGCCGGACTGTCATCCTTTGGGGCGGGTGGGGCCAACGTTCATGTGATCATTGAGGAATATATTCCCCAAGACACGAACTCCCTCTTAATTGCCGTTTCCCCCGGAAGCCCGGTGGTTATTCCCATATCCGCCAGGAATGATAAGGCATTGAAACTGCAAATCCAGCGGATGTTGGCTGCAATCAAGGAACAAGGGCTGACCGATTCCGAACTCCCTAATATCGCTTATACGTTTCAAGTGGGCCGGGAAGCGATGGAAGAACGCCTGGGTCTAGTGGTGGAGTCGATCCGGGAACTCGAGGATAAACTGAGGCGATACCTGGAAGGGGAAGATGGGATTGATAAAGTATACCGGGGACAGGCCAAACGCAATCAAGAAACACTGGCGGTTACCGGGCCCGATGATGATTTGGCCAAAACAATCGAGGCCTGGGCGGAAAAGGGGAAATACGCCAAATTGCTTTCATTTTGGGTCAAAGGGTTGATATTCGATTGGAACAAGTTATATCGCGGCGCTAAACCTCGCCGGATCAGTCTGCCCACCTATCCCTTCACCGGAGAACGTTATTGGCTAACCGGGCCCAGGACCAACGCCCATGACATTCCAAGCGGAACTCCGGCAGGTACAATTCATCCGGAAACGGATCAAAATATTTCCAGCAAGTTTGTAGGGCAATCCGGTTCCGCAAGTACGGAATCTCCGGTTCCACCGCTTTCCTCAGCGCCTCAAACCGCCGGGAAGGCAGTTTCTTTCAAAACATCCATCAAACCGAGCCGCATTCCATTGCGTTCTTTGGCGGAAGTTCAAACTTTTTCACAAAAATCAGCCAAACGGATTCACAAAACCATCCCCTTATCATCCCCTGGAATTGCCGTACCGGAGCCGGTAATCCCTACCGTTGCTATACCCGCGGTGAATATTCAGCTGCCTGTTTCGGGAGAGGCTTTGCTGGAAGAATTGAGGACAAGCCTCGCCGAAGTCTTGTACATGAAACGCAGCGAGGTGGATCCGGATAAAAGATTCATCGATATGGGTATGGATTCAATCGTCGGAGTGGAATGGCTCCGGGTAGTTAACGGGCGGTATGGAACCGGGATTGACATCCCCAAGATTTACGAGTATCCCGGTCTCCGCCAGTTCGCGGCACTCGTAAAAGGAGAACTGGCGAAACGCGCCCCCGGGACTCCGGACACCCGGGAAGAGATCTTAACTCCGGTTCCAAGCAGCCAACCGGTTGTTTTAATGGAATCATTACTGGAGGAATTGAGTGCGAGCCTCGCCGCAGTTTTATATATGAAACGGAGCGACGTGGATCCGGATAAAAAATTCATCGATATGGGCATGGATTCAATCATCGGAGTGGAATGGCTCAGAACGGTCAACGGGCGGTACGGGACCGGGATTGACATCCCCAAGATTTACGAATACCCCGCTCTCCGTCAATTTACGGTGTTTTTAAAAGGAGAGTTGGCGAAACGGAATCCTAATTCCCCGATCTCCCGGGAGGCTGCTCCTTCATTGGAAGTTTTGAAGGAAGTTCCCCCACCTTCCATCTCCTTGAATCCGTTAACCGGCAAACCGCCAGTAATTGACAATCCCGGAAACTTGGCGCCATTTTTCCCATCCAAACTAGGGGAAACGGAATCGCCGGTTTCCGAGAACCGGGATATTGCGGTTATCGGCCTCGCGGGGCGATATCCGCACGCGGAAAACATGGACCAATTTTGGGGAAATCTCCGTAATGGCAGGGATTGCATCGATGAAATCCCGGGAGAGCGTTGGGACCACAGTCTATACTATGATCAGGACAAGAATAATCCCGGAAAAACCTACTGTAAATGGGGTGGATTCCTGGAGGGGGTAGATCAATTCGATCCGCTATTCTTCAATATTTCACCCCGGGAAGCCACGTTTATCGATCCCCATGAACGTCTTTTCCTGGAAACGGTTTGGAACCTTTTTGAAGGGGCGGGTTATACCCGGGAAAGCCTGCAACGTTCCTATCAAGGAAAAGTGGGAGTATATGCCGGGGCCATGTATCAACATTATCATTTAGAATCAACGGTTTACGGTTCTTTCCATAGTTCAATCGCCAATCGTGTCTCGCACTTTTTTAACCTTCAGGGTCCCAGTATCGCGATTGATACTATGTGTTCATCTTCCGCCATCGCCATTCATCTGGCCTGTGAAAGTCTGATCAGGGGAGAGTGCCGGATGGCAGTTGCCGGGGGCGTTAATTTAACGATTCATCCTAAAAAATATTTGGGTTTATCCCTGACTAAAATGATTGGTAGCAGTAGGGACAGCCGGAGTTTTGGAAACGGAGACGGATTTCTGCCCTCGGAAGGCGTGGGCGCTGTTTTATTAAAGCCGTTAGCCAGGGCCATCGCGGATCAGGATTCCATTCTGGCAGTGATTAAAGCAACTGCCATCAATCACGGCGGGAACTCCAATGGTTATTCGGCCCCTAATCCAAACGCTCAAGCCCAATTGATTGAAGACAACCTTATCAAAGCTGGAATTGACCCCAGAACCATTAGTTATGTCGAAGCCGCCGCCAGTGGAATGGCGGTTGGCGATTCTCTGGAGGTTACCGCCCTGGCTAAGGCTTTCCGGAAATTCACCACCGATCAACAATTTTGTGCCATTGGATCGGTCAAATCCAATCTGGGTCATGCCGAAGCCGCTTCCGGGATATCCCAACTGACAAAGGTTATTTTGCAATTGCAACACCGCCAATTGGTGCCATCCATTAAAGCGGAGCCTTTGAACCCCAATATCAATTTTTCCAATACTCCATTTTATCTACAGAGCAAACTCGAAGACTGGAAACCGCCTGTGGTAACAATTGATGGAGTGGAACAAGAGTTTAAACGGCGCGCCACCGTCAGTTCGTTCGGCGCCGGAGGCTCCAACGCCCATTTGATTGTAGAGGAATACATACCCAACCATCCGGAACCTGAGGTGGAATCCCTTACAAGTTCGCCGCAACTGGTGGTTTTTTCCGCCAAAACCCGCGAACGGTTACCGGTGGTTGTCCAACAAGTTTTGGAATTCCTCGGGCGCCAAACCGGATTATCATTGCCGGATTTGGCCTATACGCTACAAGTGGGCAGGGAAGCCATGGAATGGCGCATGGCGATGATTGTGGGCAACCAGGATGAACTGGTTCATGGAATGAAGGATTACCTGGAATCGGTCCGGGTAGGTTTAGCGCCTCCGGCCGCCATCCCCATTTTTATCGGAAACCCTAACTCAGAAAATGGGGAGACGGGCCGCCTCTTTTCAGACAAGGAAAACGATAATATCATGCCAATGGTGGAAGATAAAAATTTTGCAGAAATAGCGGTTCATTGGGTAAAAGGAGCTGGTATTCCATGGGAAATGCTTCACCAAAATGAAAGGGTCCGGAAAATTGTATTGCCAACCTATCCATTTGAGAAACGGCGCTGTTGGACGGATTCAAAACCGGAAGCACCGATTACGGTTTCACCCAGCCGGTTGGCCGGCGTTGAAGCAACAACTTCCGGAAGTTCCCCCGACGGTAGCCGGATTATCGGCATTATATCCCGTTTACTGGGATTGACGCCCGAAGAACTGAATCCGGGCAAACCACTCGTAGCATACGGCATGGATTCCATCATATGGATGGATTTTCTATGGCAAATGCAAACCCAGGTTGATTCGTCCCTTGACTGGAACGGATTGCGGGAATGTAGAACGATACAAGATGTTATCAACATTGTATCTTCGCCGGAAGGCAAAGAAATAGCAATTTCCGGAGAAGGATCTCCTAAAATTTCATCATTCACCTGCCAGTTTCCGGAACTGATTTACCTGAATCAAAGTTCTCAAGGCCGTCCCGTATTTTGGATCCATGGCGGCGCCGGGGGGGTTGAAAGTTATAAGAATATTGCCGTGAAAAGTGAACGCCCTTTCTACGGGATACAAGCACGGAACGGGAAAACCGTTGAAACGCCACTGGTTGGGGTTGAGGCCATAGCCGCCTATTACCGCCGGATTATTCAAACGGTTCAACCGGAAGGACCTTATGATCTGGGTGGTTTCTCCATGGGAGGAATGCTGGCCTATGAAATTACCCGTCAATTGCAGGAATCGGGTCAGTCGGTTGATAGCATTATCATGGTGGATACGCTTGATAGCGCCGCTATCAAAAAACAATCCGGCAGCAACGCGGAAACCTCCATATGGCAGATAACCAAAGGCCGGATTTTACAGACAGTCAACCTGGCATTACTGGCGGCTATTCCCCAAGACCCGGAGAAAATTCCGCAAACGTTGATTCACCGGGATGAGTTGGATATCCATGCCGGGGACGAGGAATTTTTACAGCAAGCACTGCTTCTTGCTAAAAAGAGAGGATTAATCAAAACGGAAAGCCGCATGAAAACCCTAATTGAACAAAATGCCCGAACCCAACAGTTCTACGAATTGGAAAAATATAATGTTTTGCCGCTTCCTGATTCCCGGACGCCGGCATGTTACTATTTCCGGAATAAGAATGGACGCTTCTTCGGTGAATTGGAACCCTATTTTACGCTTGCGAATTACGGGATTACACTGGATAGTATCAAGTATTGGGAGGAATGGGAGCGGTACATTTTCAACTTTTATATGATGGAGGTAGACGCATCCAATCATTGGATGATGATGTCCGAAGCCAACTCTTCCGGGATCATCGGTGCTTTTTGCGGAAAATTGTATTCGGAAACCGGAATCACCCAGGAATTTGTGGACTTATACGGGATACAAAGCAACCGGGCTGTTTTTGGAGAAAAAAAGCGGGCTAAAAAAGGGGAAAATAAATCGAATCCCAAAACCAAACGATAATAAAGGAGGGGCTCTCTTGGCCAAGACAATGGATTGTTTATTGATCGGACATAATGAGATGGATTTAGCGGATTATGAACAGAGAGTAAGAAAATTCGGTGAGAAATCGGAGGCGTACCGGGACCTCGGCTTCAGTATCGTGAAGGTTGACGGGGAATTATATACCCCGATTGATCTGCTTAACCGGTTCCGGTTTGACAGCGGAGCCAGCTTCAGAAACGGAACGTCATTGAGGCATTCCGAACTAAGCCCCGCCATTGCTTATCTGGGCACCTATCTTGTGAGAAGAGGGTTTACGTTTGACTTCATCAACAGTTTCCAGGATGAAAAAGAGGAATTGGCCGGGAAATTAATTGCGGGAAATATCCTGACCGTGGCCATTACAACGACCCTGTATTTTACACCTACCCCGATCATCGAAATTATACAATTCATTCGTAAATATAACCAGAAAGTCCGGATTATCGCCGGCGGCCCTTTCGTCTACAGCCAGTATTTAACCCAAAGTCCGGAAACCATGAATCTTATATATAAGGCGATTGACGCCGATTTTTACATCATCGAGTTCCAGGGGGAATTGACGCTGACCAGAGTTTTAAACGCGTTAAAAAACAATTTACAATATGACGCGATCCCCAATCTGGTCTATAAAAATAATGGGGAATACATTACCGCTACGGAAATATCTCCAGAAAACAATAAACTGGAGGAAAATATGGTGGACTGGAGTTTATTTTCCCCGCAAGCGATTGGTGACTATGTATCTATCCGTACCTCCATATCCTGTCCTTTTTCCTGCGGTTTTTGCAGCCTTCCACAGCGCGCCGGAAAATATCGTTATATCGATACATCCGTAATTGAGGAGAATCTTAACCTGTTAAACCGGGCAGCCGATATCCGGGCCATCCATATTATCGATGATACATTCAATGTGCCTCCGGAGCGGTTTAAGGAAATCCTGCGAATGATGATTAAAAACAAATACCGTTTTACGTGGAATTCAATGTTTCGCTGCCAATACGCCGATCGAGAGACGGTTGAACTGATGAAGGAGAGTAACTGTGAGGGAGTTTTTCTGGGGATTGAATCCGCCAGTGACCAGATTCTTAAAAACATGCACAAGAACGCCACGGTGGATAAATTCAGAGCGGGGATGGAACTGTTAAACGAATACAGTATAAACACCTATGCTTCCTTTATTATTGGTTTCCCGGGAGAGACCGTGGAAACAGTCAATGAAACAGTTAATTTCATTAAGGAAACCCGGCCGACTTTTTTTCGGACTCAGCCGTGGTATTGCGATCCGGTTACCCCAATTTGGGATGAGAGGGAGAAATACGGTCTCAATGGTGCGGGTTTTCAGTGGGCACATAAAACGATGGATTCCGTTACCGCTTGTAACTTGATTGATGGTATATTTCTTAACGTTAAGGATTCCATATGGTTGACCCAATACCGGTTTGAATTTACCAACCTGTATTCACTACTCAATAAAGGGATGCCGCTGGAACAATTAAAAAACCTGTTAAGGTGTTTTAATACATTAGTGGGGAATAAATTGAAGCCTTTGGAAATGAAAGTGAATGAGCAGGAAACAATCGAACAATTAAAGAGCATATCACAGTTTGATATGATATGACTCGTGTTAAAAATACGTTCAGCGCCTAATTTCATTGATGCCAAATTGGTAATTAATAACTGATAATTAATAATTTATAATTGATACCTAAGTACTATAATATTTTAATTTTAAAACTCCGATATCAAGAAAAAATAAGAAATATCGGAGGGGAAAATATGGAGAGAGTAAAAAATATCGTTCATAAGAATAAGCCGGTAATTAGTATTGACTTTTCCAACTTCAATACGTCCAATATGTTGGATATACTTAAAGTAACGGAAGAGGCCAAGCAAACTATCCGGACTCATCCGCCCAATTCGGTGTTAACTTTAACGAATTTTGACGGGATGTTTTTTAATAAAGAGATTCTGGATCTGATGATTCAATACGTGGCCGATAATAAGCCTTATGTGAAGGCCAGCGCCATTATCGGCGCAGGAGGTTTGCGTAAAATTGCGGTAAATAGCGCTGAAAAATTTTCCATGCGTGATTTGCATTTGTTTGAAAGTGCAGATGAAGCTTTGGATTGGCTGATTGCCCAGTAACTGATTTTTGACAGATGAATCCGGTTTTGTGTCTAGATTAACTTTCTATGATATTTTAAACTTGCGATTAAAGTAATATTTTAATACGCAAGTTTTATTTTTTAGAGGAAAAATGCAATCAGAGTTGAATTTTAGAGGAAAAATACAATCAGAGTTGAATTTAAAAAGTTACATTTCATAAAAATAAGATGATTTTTTAGTTCCTTTATTTAATGCTCAACGGATCTGGCGTTTTTATTTACAATTCAGAAAAAGTTGCACTGAAATAATGAGCTTTTAAAAATTATAATCATCGTAAATTATCATGAGTAATTGATGCTGTATTAAAATCATATCGAAACTGTAAAAGGTTTTAATTTTTCAACTTATTCCCGAATCAAAAATTGACGATAATTAAATTAATACGAAAGGTTGGTTGTGATGTCTGTCATGTCGTGTTAGTCGAGCAATCATTTTATCCATAAACCTGAAGAAATATTTTGGTGCACACATGCCGCTTATTGGGACGGAGCTTCCTGGTGATAAAAAATGTAGTGCGAAAAGGAATACTTCTGGAGGGCAATTCATTATAAATGATATGAATGTGAACAAACTTCGTAATTCTCGTCCTACCATCGGCATGCTGGTCGATTGGAGCGAGGAACAATATCAACTTAACATAATTCAAGGGGTCGCTGATTTCGCGCGCGAACGGGATCTGAATTTTTTATGTTTTGAGGGCGGTGGCATTCAGGCTCCGTATGAATATGAGTCACGGCGAAATGTCGTTTATGAATTGGTGAATCGTCAAATCGTCGATGGTTTAGTCATTCTCAGCCCGACTATCGGCCACTATGTTGATTATTCAACGATAACGAAATTTTGTAACCGGTTTTTGCCCTTACCGGTGGTTAGTATTGCGCTGTCCATGCCCGGCATCCACTCTGTGATTACCGATAATTACGGCGGAATGCGTGATTTAATCACCCATTTCATTGAGGCCCACGGTTACCGGAATTTTGTATTCATCAAAGGGCCTGAAGACAGCCAGGATGGTATAAATCGGTTTCGTTCCTTTCAAGAAACACTTCTTAGCCACAATATTCAACCGGATTCAAGTTTGATCGTTCAAGGAAACTTCACTGCCGAATCCGGGGAAGCAGCAATCAAAATTTTACTGGACGAGCGCCACGCCAAATTTGATGTGGTGGTTGCCGCTAATGATAATATGGCGTTAGGGGCGCTTAATGAATTGAATGCCCGGGGGGTTAAGGTCCCGGATGAAATTGCCCTGGCCGGATTCGATAATTTGGATTTCAGCGTCCATATAACACCTCCCTTAACTACGGTTAGTTATTCGTTGCATGCCCAAGGTTGGCGGGCGGCGGAAACATTAATCAATATCATTGAAAAAAAAGTAGTATCCCTGGAAACAATTGTGCCCGCGAAATTAATCGTACGGCGATCATGTGGTTGTTATGCGCACCAACGGCAACCCGCGGCCCCGGTACTGTTGAATCCGAAGGATGAATCAAGCCAAACCATGATTCACCGCGATAAAAGCCGGATATTATCCAAGGTTGTTCAACAAACTCAATATTTCTTTAATGATCATGAAGAAATCGGTTTTAATCATTTGATTGAGCGGTTATTCGATGCTTTTTCCCGGGAATTCGACGGTGATCACCCGGGAGAGTTTTTAAAAGAATTAAACGAAATTATTAGCAATAACAGTTGGACGAGCCGGGATATCTTTACCTGGCAATCGGTGATCACGGAACTACGCCGTAGTCTATTGCCTTATGTGCATGAAGCGCATGAAATCTCCGGTCTGGAGAGCTTATGGCATCAGGCACGAATCCTCATCGGCGATAAAGCATTGATTCAGGAAAAACTTAACTATCAGCAATACATAAACACCAATCAAATTATCAGCATCCTTCGCGAGGAGTTATTGTTTACATTGGATCAGACCCGGATTTTTAGTATATTAGCGCGAACCTTGCCGGAACTGGGGATTCAATGTTGTTACCTGATGACATTTGAAGGAGAGAACCAACGGAAAGTCAAATTGATACTGGCATATGATGAAAATGGTTGGATCTACCTTAATGATGATGACTTATCACATTTACCCAAGATCAGTCTACCCACGGAACTATTTCCCGAACACCGCCGCTATAGCATGTTGATGGAAACGCTTAATTTTTCGGCAACGTTATTGGGACTGGTGGTTTTTGAACTGGAGCCGCAATACGGGAAAATTTACGGTGAATTGCGTAGAATTGTTTGCAGTACCTTGCAAAGCGCCACGCTTTATAAACAAATTCAGGAGCAAGCCGGCCATCTGCAAGCACAGAAGGGAGATTTGAGCCGCAATTTAACCAAGTTACGCAAATCCATGGGCGGGTTTATTGAAGCTATCGCTCAGACGGTGGAAACCCGGGACCCCTATACGGCGGGACATCAACGCCGGGTTGCGGATCTGGCTTGCGCTATTGCCACTGAGATGAAACTACCCCGGGATGTAATCGAAGGTATCCGTATCGCCGGGATCGTTCATGATCTGGGTAAAATTAGTGTACCGGCGGAAATTCTCAATAAACCGGGCCGGTTGAAGGAGATCGAATTTAACCTGATTAAAAGCCATCCGAGTGTAGCTTATGACATCCTTAAAACCATTGACTTTCCCTGGCCTATTGCCATGATTGTGTTACAGCATCACGAACGGCTTGATGGTTCCGGATATCCGGCCGGACTTCGAGCCAAAGATATTACGATTGAGGCTAAAGTGTTATACGTCGCCGATGTGGTGGAAGCTATGGCCTCACATCGTCCTTACCGCCCTTCGCTGGGGATTGACCAGGCGTTGGAGGAAATCACAAGAAACCGGGGCCGTTTATATGATGCCAAAGTGGTTGACTTTTGTTTGCGGTTGTTCCGGGTCAAGGGATATCGGTTCAATCAATGAGGGAAGGGTTATATTTTTTTCGGGAGGTATAATAGTTTTACATTCGAGTTCACCGGGGGATTGGGTTGTAAATCTTAGACAAGCGGTGTAATATTATTACTCCGGTAATTGAATTTATCAATTGAATAACAGTGATGTTTAAAGTATCTATGTGTTTAATCGCCGGAGTAATTGGAGAAAATAACTTTAGAAAAGGTGCCTCCATGGAGATTTTACCGATTAAGAAGAAATTGAAATTATACGGGTTTAACAACCTGACCAAGTCCTTAAGTTTTAATATTTATGATGTCTGTTTTGCCACCAGTTCCAAGGAGCGGGCCGGATATCTCCAGTATATTGACGATATCTACAATTCGAACCGGCTGACTGAGATTTTATCGCGGGTGGCCGAGATTATCGGCGCCAATATCCTGAATGTGGCGAGCCAAGATTATGAGCCGCGCGGTGCCAGTGTTACCTTGTTGATTTCCGAGAACAAAGTTCCGGAGAACGGCAACCCCCCCGCTAATGATGAAACGATTGTGGCGCACCTGGATAAAAGCCATATTACAGTCCATACCTACCCGGAGAGCCATCCTCAAAATGATGTGGCCACATTCCGGGTGGATATCGACGTATCCACTTGCGGTAAGATCTCGCCCCTGAAAGTACTGGACTTTTTGATCCGAAGCTTTGAATCGGATATTATCGTAATGGATTACCGGGTGCGGGGTTTTACCCGGGAAGCTCACGGCAGGAAATTATTTTTAGACCATAAAATCAATTCCATTCAAAACTTTATTAGTAAGGACACTCTGGATAAGTATCATGCGGTGGATGTCAATATTTATCAGGAGAATATCTTTCATACGAAAATGATTTTAAAAGAGTTTGATCTGGATAACTATTTGTTCGGTAAGACCGAAAAAGAATTGCCGCCGGACAACCAAAAGAAGATCAAACAGTTGTTGAAAAAGGAGATGAATGAGATCTTTTACGGTAAAAACATACCGGATCTGCCGTATACGTGAGTAAAAATCGTTAAAGGTTGAAGATAATATGGAAAGCAGGAAGAAGGAAAGATCCAATATAAGCCAAAGATAGAGAACCATACCCGGTTCATAAATATAAAAATGCCGCTTTTTTCAAGGGCATTTTTTATTTCAATGGGAAAAGAGAAATATAGAGTTAAAAAGAACTTAAAAGAAAATAGCCGAATTTCAGAGACTTAATTCATTGACTTTCTTAATTCATTACCCTATAATAACTTATAATATATTGAAACGCTGTTCAGTTTAAAAAATAATACCCCAATGTTTGTTTATAAACCAAACTTTCTGAGGGTAATTTATAACGAAAGAGATGATTCACGATTATGGACGACGATGTAATTCTCACCCTTGAGGAAGTTAGTGAAATCTTTAAAGTAAGTACCAAAACCGTCTTGAAGATGCTCCGTGAGGAGGATCTTCCGGCCCGAAAGATTGGCCGGGAGTGGCGTTTTTCCCGGAAAGCTTTGTTTCAGTGGATGGCCGATGGCCATTCTCAAAGTTACGTGAATGATGAAAATCAGGTCAAGGATTACTTCAATCAGATCGCGCCCCAGTATAACGAGCAACGGCGGATCGTTTACGGGGACGCCTTGCGGGAGATTATTTTCAGCCAGGTTAAAATCGAGAAAGAAGACACAGTGGCCGATATTGGAGCCGGGACCGGGTATTTGACCTTGGAATTGGCCAAAAAAGCTGCCCAAGTTATTGCTGTTGACAACTCATCCCAGATGCTTTCCGTCGCCCGGGAGGAAGCAAGTAAGACGGGTTTGACCAATATCCGGTTTTTGGAAGGTAACGCCGAGGAACTTCCGTTAGAGTCCGAAACGGTGGATCGGGTATACGCCAATATGTTGCTCCATCATGTGAGTGATCCGCTCCAGGTATTCAAGGAGATGTATCGGATATTAAAACCGGGTGGCCAGGTGATGGTCACCGATATCGTCGAACATGAACACACTTGGTTGCGTCAGGAAAAATCCGATTTATGGCTCGGATTCAGCCAGGATGATTTAAATGAATGGTTGAAGAAAGCGGGATTTGACAATATTCAAGTGAAAGATGCAAGTTGCGATTGTTGCACCGGGACCAACGACAACCGTAAAACAGTGAAGATACCGACACTGCTCGCTTTTGGACAAAAAGAAGCCAAAACCGCTCATGGAAGGAAAAAGTAATGGCGAACATACATCCGTGATTTCCTTTGGGGTTTAATCCGGGACGCTTACGCGCAACAGCCTAAATCCGAATCATGGTTAAAGACAATCGTCCGGCACGGGGCGATTTTCTATTCGTGGAGATGTATTGCATCAAGAAATTAAAGTGTCCCCTTGCAGGATAAAACCAGTGAATATGGAATAAATAAAATAAACAGATGCAAAGTTCTGGTAAGAATGGTATGAAAATAAAGTATGGAATATAACCCAAAAGCTTTTCATCAGGGGAGGAATAAAAATGGTCAAAGACTTGCCGCCCGATGCACGGATTATTTATGATGGAAACTGTTGGTTAATTTTTTATTCCCCAAGTGTTAAAAGCATTTTTTTGGACACCTCCGATTATCATCCCGATCCGCTACAATTAACCCGGGAAAATTTACAGGAATTAATTGGGGTTATTGATCAAACAAATTCGACTGTAAAATTTAAATGACCATCCTCCGATAATCATATTAGATAATGATTATCATTTCAGTTTTAAGAAAGGAAGCTGGCGGCGATGAATATGCGGAAAATGTTGATGGTTGGTTTTATCTTGATGGTTTTTTGGGGCGCTACCGGTACTCCCTTTGGCGCTGCTGAGAATGATTCCGCGGTCTATATAAAAAATAAAACCGTAACGCAGCAGACCGCCGAAAACTTTGGCGAGGAAAAAACCTTCACTGTTCCGGAAGAGCCCTTGGATTTTACCTCCAAAGTAGATTGGGAAATCGCCGTGGATAAAAAAATGGCTTTCTCGACCAAGGTGAAACCCTTCGCTAAAATTTACATTATCGATGCCAAAGGCAGTAGTAAGGAGCAGGCGGTTATTAATACCGGCGAAACCAAGACCGGCAGCATATTGTTACCGCCGGGGCAATTCTGCCGGTTTCAACTAAATTCCGGCCAGTACAAGGGCCTCTTTAACAAACAATATGGCGGGAATGTTAAGGCTACCTGTGTATATCAATATATTAAAGTGACGGCAACGGAATTGGATGCTGTCGGTAAATTAAATCTCGCCGTCCAAGGCCCTCAAAACAGTAAGTGGGTTTGGAGTTTTCCCGGTAATCAGCAATTGTCCGGAGCCAGCGTTCCAAGTACCTTTCAACCGGGTTCCGCCACGATAAGACTTGACGATGAGCAACGATACCACAATTTTGAATTTCAACTGGCAGTGCCGGAGGCAGTGGAGTTCAATCCCCACTTAAGTTCAACCAGCGGTTACGAAGAATTTACCGTAAAAGGCACAACTGGTTTAAAAAACCATTACCGGTCTTACTCGCAAAGCAGGTGGAATTTCGGAGATGGTACGCCTGAAATTAACGGTACTGATTTTGAACATACATTCCGTAGGGCTGGGAATTATAATGTAACACTTACCGTTCGAAATAGCCTTGGAGGAAATTACGAAAAAAACTGGCAAGTCACAGTGAAGCCCTTTGATATTGTCAATAATGATATATCGATCGATCCGGTCAATGGCTCCATTCCGCTCAGGATACATTATTCCGCCAAACCAAAGGTGTTCGGTCAGCCCTCGCAATTGAAATATTTTTGGGATTTTGGGGATGGAACCACCTCCCAGACCGTTTCCGGCGAACATGTATACACCAAAAAAGGTGATTACCGGATTACTTTTTCCTTGAAAGATGATTATCATCCGAATTTTTATTTAGCCCCCTGGACCGGAATGGTTACCGTGCTACCGCCGTTCATTAACGTAAAAGTGCAGGGAACTCCCACCACCGGCGTCATTCCACTTCAAGTCCGATTTATTTCCGAGCTTAAAGTGGAGGGGGGACCGACGGATATCGAATATCAATGGGATTTTGGCGATGATACCATCTCCAATGTTCCGAACCCCGCTCATACTTTCGGGGAACCGGGGCGTTATAAAGTAGTATTGACAGTTCGGGATTGGAAAAACGATACTTCATTCACCCGTAGTACCTTGATATATGCTCTTCCACCGCAAGTTACTTCCCGTAGTTCCTTGGAACCGTTATCCGGATCGGCTCCACTACAGGTTCATGGCTTGGGAAATGCGGATGTGAAAGGATATCCGGTGGATCTTACCTATGCATGGTATGTAAATGACCAGTTGGCCGCCAATACCAAGAATTTGCAATACAATTTCCGGAATCCCGGTATTTATAAGGTTAATCTTCTCATTAACGATAACCTGCCGGGCCATACAGCCCGGGCTGCCCATACCTGGCAGGTAGTTGTTAACAGTCCGAACGGCCGGGATGATCAACCAATCCTGACTCCTACCCCGATGCCAACCCCGGTCCCAACCAAAAATCCCAACAACCACCGCGACGACAAACGCGATGATCGCCAGAATGAAAATAGGGACGATAGGAAACACTAAATGTTCCCCAATACATCGCCAAATTAGTGGCCAACCAACTCGGCATGATTTCAAAACACCAGTTGGTTTTGGGGAAAAAATTCAGGCGCATATTTCCGGCAGGTTGTGACTATTCGTAAAAAAAACAAGAAACCTGGTGTGGCAGGCTTCCTGTTTTTTTTTCTTTTAAATGATCAGTGGGAAATTGCCCAATAAGGTTCGTGGTTATATCTAAGGCAGGTTTTTTAATGACTCCATGATGTTTTCCTTGGATATTCGTAGTCTTCCAGGTCGCCGGATAAGTAATTATCATAGGCTTCCAAGTCAAAGTGGTCGTAGCCGCTTAAATTGAAGAGTATCGTTTTGGGTTCTTTCGTTTCCTTGCATCGGTTGGTTTCGACAATGGCGCTGGCAATGGCGTGGGCTGATTCGGGGGCCGGTAAAATACCTTTGGTCTTTGCAAACAATATGGCGGTTTAAGGACATCCATCTGTTTGAACCCTTCGGCTTCGATGAAACCGTCATGCAACAACTGGCTAACCATAAAGAATCACCGTGATAGCGCAACCCGCCCGCATGAAATCCGGGTGGTACAAAGTCGTATCCCAAAGTGTATATTTTCGCAAGCAACGGCACAACTTTAGCGGTATCGCCATAATCATAACCATAAACGCCTTTGGTCAAAGTCGGGCAAGCCGTGGGTTCCATGGCCACGAAACTTTTTGTATTCTAGTTGCATAGTGTCAGCAAATCCAAACCTCTCCGTTTAAATCTGGTGTAAAAATCAACGGAATTGGAAAAATAAATAATATCTGAGTGAGGAGGTGAACGGATGCCGACGGGGCAAACTTTGGAGATAATGCGGGAGATTATCCACGGATTACGGCAATCGGAGTCAACGAATATGAATTTAGCAAATCAGCTTTCCCATCAGGAAATAAGGAGCGCCGCCAATTTGAATCAAAATATCGGGAGCATACCGGATTTGGCTCAACAGGCCAACCAAGCAGCGGCGATCCTGAAACAGATTGCCAATAATGAGGATAATATAGTGCGACAGTTGGACCGATTAGAGCAAATGGTGACGGAATTGCAAAAACAAGTTCATTGAAAGAAGAGGGGAGATATAAGGTTTCTCCTCTTTTTTATAGGTTGGCGAGATTATGGCCAATTTTGAATTTTTCAATTTTCGATTGGAAATTTGTACTTTTATCAAAATTTTACAGGATTGTAACGAAGATATAACCGTAATCGAACCAGGAATTTTTGAATTCATGTCTAATTCATTTATGTTATTAGTTGTATGCAAATTTGCTTCAACCAATTACTATCCCCCAAAAATCGACTAAAAAATTTTTCAGGATAATTATCGATTGACTCGTTAACTGTTGCTTGGACAATATTCGTTTATAATGAATATAAGGTGGGGAATACCGGATGGAGAATATGATCGCTGCCATTATTCGAAAAATGATTATTTATTTTTCCGGGGATAACAAACGAATTAATCACGCCTTAAAAGTATATGGTTTGGCCAAAACCATTGCGCAGCTTGAACAGATGCCCAAAGAAGGGTTATTGATCTTGGAGACAGCCGCTATCTTACATGATATTGGGATTAAAGAGGCCGAAGAACAATACCATTCTTCCGCCGGTAATTACCAGGAGTTGTTGGGACCTCCGGTGGCGCGGGAATTGTTAACGGAATTCAAACCAAATGATGTATTTTTAAGCCGGGTATGTTTCCTGATTGGGAATCACCATTCATATCTTAAAATAGACGGCCTGGATTTTCAAATTCTAGTCGAAGCCGATTTCTTGGTCAATATCGATGAAGAACACTTATCAACGGTGCAAATTGACAGTATCCGGCAGAAATATTTCCGGACCAATTCCGGGATTGAGTTGCTTAAAACTATGTTTCAGACAAAATAGTCCGTATGGTCTTATAATTTAAAATCGAAATTTGTAGTTCTAAATAACTCACAACATTTTGATATTCAACGGCAGGTAAATCATATTCAAAAAGCGAAAGAATTAAATGGTGATCCATTATGGAACAAAATCCGCGCAGGGTTCATGAAAATTATGAAGAGGTAACTTTGGCCCCATACGCTTCCAAAGCTAAAAATTCCAAGGGGCGGACTTTTGGTGAACAGGAGGATGATTACCGTACCTGTTACCAGCGCGATCGGGACCGGATTATTTATACAACGGCCTTTAAGAAGCTGCAATATAAAACACAGGTCTTTGTGGTCCACGAGGGCGATTTCCATCGTACCCGGCTGACCCATACCCTGGAAGTCATGCAACATGCCCGGACTTTTGCCAGAGTATTACGGGTCAATGAAGACTTAGTGGAGTCTATCGCCCTGGCCCATGATTTGGGACACGCCCCCTTCGGGCATGCCGGTGAAGAGATTCTGGCCGATTTGTTAAAGGACTTCGGGGGATTTGATCATAATCTGCATAGTTTGCGGATTGTCGATGATTTAGAGAGGCGTTACCCGGATTTTCCCGGCTTGAATCTGACTTTTGAAACCCGGGAAGGTTTGGCCCGCCATTTAACCCGGTTTGATCAGCCCAAATTCCCGGCCGAGTTTGCAGTTTATCCACAAGCGAGTATTGAAACCCAGATCGTGAATATTTCCGATTCGTTGGCTTTCGCGGCCCATGATCTGGACGATGCCTTACGGGTCGGCCTGGTGGCCTGGGAAGAACTCCAAAATTCGGGGATACTCAAAATTCAAGAAATCATGTCGGCGATTACCGGGGAAGAAAAAAAGGCCGGGCAGTTTTCATCGCAGATGAAGACCTTTCGCCTCAACCGGCATCTGATTAACCATTTTAATACCGATTTAATCATTCAAACCCAAATCAAGCTAAGTGAAAACCAATTAAGTACTGACGCTCAAGTGCGCTCCATGGAGCAACCCGTAGTCTTACTGTCTCAGAATTGCACCCAGGACTTAAAACTGTTGATTGAATTCCTTTATCACCAGGTTTATAAGCATCCCACCGTGTTAATGATGGCCGAGAAGGGTAAGATGATCCTGGAGAAGCTCTTTCGGCGTTTTTGGGATAATCCCAAGCTGTTACCGGCTTCGGTCCGGGAGAAAGGCCGTAGTGACATGGATAACGGTAATTTAGCAATGATAATTGGCGATTATCTGGCTGGTTTGACGGATCGCCAAGCCATGGATGTTTATGAGATGATGTTTGAACCCTATACCAAAGTAATGAGTTACGGGTTTGGCAAATGAGCGCGTAGGCGCAGCGAGGTATGCTTGAAACAGAGAATTGATCTATGGTTGGTTGAACAACAATATTTTCAAAGTCGGGAACAGGCGCAGCGGGCGATCATGGCCGGTGAGATATTTATTGGCGACAAGCGGATCGAAAAAGCGGGACAATTGGTGGAAATGGACCACATAACGGAGAAAGTAACCATTGCCGGCCGGGAGGCGTCTTATGTAAGCCGGGGCGGTTACAAACTGGAAAAAGCACTGGCGGCTTTTCGAATTGAGGTGGACGGGAAAATTTGTCTCGATGCCGGCGCTTCTACCGGCGGATTCACCGATTGTTTGTTAAAAGCCGGGGCTGTTCATGTTTACGCCGTGGATGTGGGTTATGGGCAATTGGCCTGGAAACTCCGCCAGGATAAAAGGGTAACTGTATTTGAACGGGAGAATATCCGTTACTTCAGCGTTGATCGTTTGGACCAGCTTCCGGAACTGATCACGGCGGATCTCTCGTTTATTTCTTTAAAGCTGGTATTTCCAAAGTTCCGGGAATTAATTGCCGGTTCAGGGAGTATAGTTACACTAATCAAACCTCAATTTGAAGTCGGCAAGGGGAAAGTTGGGAAAAAAGGCGTCGTCAGAGATAAAGCCGCCCATTTGGAAGTGCTGGAGCAATTGGCCGGGGAGGCGCCAATCACAGGATGGTCATTAAACGGGCTTACATTTTCGCCCATTTTAGGGCCGGAAGGAAATATTGAATATTTAGGATATTGGATACCGGTTGAAATTGGCGGTTCGGGGGAGACATCACCGGCCATTGGTCCGAAGATTACCCAAGTCGTCGATATGGCATGGGCGGAATTAAAATAGGGTTTCACGATGATTACAATTTTACCAAAGGAAACTCATATAAAGCAGGGAATAGATTTTGGAAGATATATAAGGAGAGATTAATTGAATGGTTCCGATTCAAACATTTAATTTGAATACCCGAATCATATTTGGAGTGGAATCGCTCAGGGAGTTATCTTACGAAGGGCGAGCCCTTGGCGGCAAAGTATTACTGGTGACCGGAAAAAAAGGGTTGCGGGAAAGCGGTTTACTCCAAAGGATTAATATTTTATTAAAAAGTTCAGGCTTTGAAATTATTCCATTTTCCGAGGTGGAACCGGAACCTTCCCTGGAAACGGTTTGTAAGGGACTTGCTTTGGCGCGGGAAAATAAAGCCGATTGGGTGATCGGTCTGGGCGGCGGCAGCGCCATGGATACGGCGAAAGTTATTGCGGGGTTGTTTGAGGCGGACAACGACCTGAAATATTATTTTGACGGGGGCAAAATCGAGGTCCCGGGAATTCCTTTAATTACGATTCCCACTACAGCCGGTTCCGGGGCGGAAGTCACTTATAACGCCGTGCTTTCCGATCCGGAAAATAAAATTAAAAAATCGATCCGGGATCCCTTGATAGCGGCACGGGTTGCAATTGTCGATCCGTTGCTGATGACCAGCGCTCCGATGAATGTTATCGTCTATTCCGGACTGGACGCCTTGGTGCAAGCAATAGAAGCTTTTACTTCCAAAGGCGCCAGCCCCATGACCGATGTTTACGCCTTGTCGGCCGTGGAACGGATTGGCTCCAATATTATGAAGGTCTACAATGATGAACATGATATCCAGGCATGGACTGAAATGGCCATGGGCAGCCTCATGGCCGGTATCGCTTTGAGTAATGCCCGATTGGGAGCGGTTCACGGCATGGCCCATTCCATTGGAATTCGCACCGGGAAACCCCATGGGCTGGTATGCGCCGTCTTGTTAATACCGGTGATGCGTTTCAATCTTTCCGCCTGTTATGAGAAATATGCGTTAATTGCCAAAGCGCTAGGCACTTGGTTGGACGGGGACCCCATCGATGTAGCTGCCATGGGGATGAAGAGTTTGTTGAGCCTTGAACGAAAACTTGGTATTTCTCAGCATATTAGCAATCTGGGATTAACCGAAGACGAATTCCCTTCGATTATTGAAGAAAGCTTAACTTCCGGATCCACTAAGGCTAATCCCCGGGAAGCCAAGGCGGAGGACTTAATGAATATCTTGAAAGAGAACTTCTGACAGTGATAAGTATCGTAACCAATAAAAATTAAAAATGAACAGATATCATTTCATAATGAATAAGATCGGGAATCTGTAATCAGATAGTAATAAAATCAGGAATATGGGTTGGGTGAGGATTGAAAAGGCTGTCTCGATTCGGACAAACAATGGAGAATATTTGCCGCGTTTATATCAGAATATTAGCGGGTGTTCGAAGGTTTTCATTCATTATTATCTTTGGATGGGTGATCCTATTCTCCGTTTTTAATTCTCCGCCGTTAATTCATGGCGCAGAACTTGGCGATATTGATCACATTAAAAGCCTGACCGTTAAAATCCGGTCGAACCCGGGGGATAATGATGCCAGATGGGGACTGGCCCGGACTTATTTTGAGTTGGCCGGTTTCAAGGAATATTTTCAAGCGAAAAGTTGGTTGTGGACTGAAAACTCTTTCAGGAAAGCCGCATTGAGCTCCAAGTTACCCCAGGTTCTTCCACAAGCCGCCCAAAATTGCCGGGAACAGTTGTTGGCAATATTGGACCGAAATCCCGATAATGGTTTGGCTTTAACCATGGCCGGTGACTATCATTATTTCTATAACCAAAAGGAGATCGCTCTTTGGTATTACCGGCGGGCCGTTGAGTTGAGCCCGGACTCCAAGGATGCCCTGTTGGCCTTAGCTGATTTTTACCTTTCCGAATGGCAGCCCACCAAGGTATTGGAGTTGTTATCCAAAAACAGCGGCCCTGATTTTGCGATCCGTAAAGGGGTTTCCTGGATTCAATTAAACGAATATCAACTGGCGCTCGGGTATTTATTGCAAGCGGAACCGTTACCGTCTTGGCTGCAAGTCACCAAAGGCCTTAATCTCTACAAAGCATATTTAACGCTGGGGGATTATAGCCGGTGTAATAATCATTTTCAAACCGAAAATTTTCCGGGGATAATTCCAGCGACTCTTTTTAAAGAACTTCAAGGTTGGACCGCTTTTTTGGCGAACGATTTTAAAACAGCGGAGCGTCTCTGGAATGAAGGGACCCAAATAAACCCCGATTATTATTTTTGGCAAAGCAACCAGTTGGGGAAAAGATTTCCCACTTTGCCGGATGGAACCCAAAACGTTCCTCTTTTCAAGCGGAATAATTTCTTACAAGCGACGTCCTGGATTTTGCAAGGGTACCTTTACGCCCAAAAGAGTGACCCGGGATTCTCCTACCAGGCTTTTCTGGCTGGAATAAAAGCCGATCACCTTTCGCTGGTGGGTTTTTTAGCGGCGAGCCGGGTGTTGTTTCAAAAACAGGAATATCAAAAGGCATTGGATATGCTGAATCAAGGGCTAGCGGTTAATTCCAAATTTGGGCCGTTATTATCGGAGCGGGCCGATGTCTATCAAAAACTGGGCCGCTTCAATGAGGCGAAGCAGGATCGGGAAGCGGCAAGATTGAATACCAGGGCCGGACAGGATGGCACGGCCCGGTTAAGTTTGTTTCCAGCTTGGAAAGTAACGGATAAATCAGCGAATGAATCTGTAAATATTGTTATCCGGGGTGATACCCAAGATTTAACCGGTTTTTGGATAAGCGGAAACGGAGTTGACTGGGATTGGGTTCCCTACTGGGGTGGCCCTATTATGGTACCCAGCCGTTTCAAACAAGGTTGGTGGTTACCAGTGGGTCCTGGTTTATCGGGCCAGGCGTATTACCTTGACAACCTGATAACGGAGATATTTCAGAAACCTATTGACCCGCCACGGGTAACGGATGATGGGGGCTTCGTGGTATTAAAATTCCCTGTCCCGGTAAAATTGGTGATCCGTATCAATCAGGGCAATTTCACTGAAAACTCTCATGTTTCCGAAGGGTTTGGATTGGAACATACCGTACCCGCCGAATTGTTCGGCCCGGGCAATCAGATGATTGATTGCTGGTTTCAAACCATGAACGGCGTTTGGAACCGGATTTCCTTTCACATAACTTTGCCCGGTGACCGGAATCAAACGGCGCCGGAAAGCCGGAACAGCATTGAGAATCTATCGGATGAGTCAACGGAATCAACCTCTCCGCCTAAATTGTCTTCCGTAATGATTGCCGATGAGCTTCCGGGTTACTATAAAATCATTTGGAGTACTGATCAAGCGGTTTCTAGCTGGTTACGGGTACTCTCGGAACGGGGTCAATGGAGTGAAATACCTGCCATCATCGATCCTTATGGCCGGTTTACGGGATGGGTTCCCAAAACGGCTGTTTTTGGCCGCATTGCATTAAAAAGTGAGGCTGGTGACGCGGTTGTTTATTATTCAGCACCCGAACTTAACCGGCGACTGGGCCAAAACAGGCTCTTCCGCTTTATAGTAAACGATGGTTCAATATTGGTAAATTCACGGAATATTACAATCAAACTTGAGACTGATAACGATTTTCCCGTAGCTGATCAAAATACCGGAGAAAGCCCCGAAATTCAATGGTCCATCAGTAATGACCAGCGGGTTTGGTCGCCTTGGCATCAAGGGTTTAAAACCCGCCAATGGCGCTTGAATTCCGGTGAAGGAGAACAACTGGTTTATATACGGTACAAGTTAACCGGCGATCCATCTCCAGCCATAATAGCAGTGATTCCGGTTGCCTTGGATACCCTGCCTCCGGAATTGAAGATATTCGATTGGCAATTGCGGACAACAACCGGCAGTCAAACTAAAATGATGGTCATACGTTTTACATTTAACGAACCGGTTTTACTGAGGTCCATAATTCCTGAAACCGGAACAAGCGTTGCCGGGAAAGACAATAACTCAAACGATTTCCAGCCGAAGATAACGGTGGAACTACCTGTTAAGGAATCGCCAATCACACTGGAGTTAGCGGTTACCGACCAAGCCGGCAACGAAACCCGTTTTTGGGGGGAGGCCAGTACGGCAGGTTTATACCAGAAATCCGATGATGAAATAAAAAATCGATGATTTATTTTTGGAATAGAGTTTGGTATAATCAGGCATGAGTCGAAAGTTGAAAGCCAAATGGCAAACATTAAAAAGCTAAAGTCGAAGGTTACGCCTTTCTTGAGTTACTTTTGATTCCGGCATGGGCTTAGACAAACAAGGTCTAAATACTTTTGACATTGACCTTAGACTGAATTTGAAAAGGAGAGAAATTTTGATGGAACTCTGGTATACCGAAAAACAAACACCAAACCTGGGGCTTTCTTGTAAGATTACTAAAACATTACATACGGAAAAGACTGAATATCAGGATCTGGCGGTCATCGAAACGGTTCAGTATGGACGAATGCTGGTTTTGGACGGCATGGTGATGACCACTGAAGTGGATGAATTTGTTTACCATGAAATGATCAGCCACATCGCCTTGAATACACACCCCAATCCCAAGCGGGTATTGGTGGTCGGTGGTGGTGACGGCGGGGCCATCCGGGAAATTCTGAAACACGATTCCGTGGAAGAAGCGGTATTGGCAGAAATAGACGGACGGGTTGTTGCAGTCAGCCGGGAGTTTTTGCCATCAATCGCCGGTTCACTGGGTAACTCGAGAGTCACCTTAGCGATTGGGGATGGGGTAGAGCATGTTCGGAACCATCCGGGGAAATATGATGTTATTCTGATTGATTCCACCGAACCCATTGGACCGGCGGTAGGTTTATTCAGCCGCCAGTTTTACGAGGATGTCCACCAGGCTTTAACCCCGGACGGAATCATGGTGGCCCAGAGCGAATCACCATTTGTGAATCCGGATGTGATTCAAATGATTCACACCAATCTGGCCGGAGTGTTTCCAATTAAACATTTATACCTGGCCAATATCCCCACTTACCCTTCGGGATTATGGAGTTTCACCATTGCCAGCAAGAAATGGGACCCGTTACAAGCCGATTTAAGCAGTAAAAAAGAACTGAATACCAAGTATTACACCAAGGAAGTCCACTATGGGGCATTTAAACTACCGCGGTTTACAGCGGATTTGGTGAAGTAAGGGTTCAACTCCACAAAAAATTCCGGGACAAAAATTGAAAAAATTGCCTGATCTAAAAAGCAGGCAATTTTTTTTAAAATCCTTTTCGATTGATATTATACTATCTTGAAAACCAGTGTTTTAAATGGAATGAAAAATTTATAAGGCTTTTTGAACCCCATTGGTGAAACTGCCCTTTTGCCACTCATACTGGTAAAAACCAATGATTAATCCAAAAAATAACCAAAAGGCTCCGCCGCCGAGGTCAAATCGCCAAATGGGAAGATCTAATTGAGCCTGAACCAAAATCCCGATAAAAGCCGCAAAAATACCTTGGTATAAAGGATTCCCGGTCCGAACAAGCTGGAACCCCATATATAAAGTGGTTCCCAAAGCGAGGGAAAATAAAATAAGCGCAAAGATACCAAATTCAACCCAGAATTCCAGGAAAATATTATGTGACCAGACCATGTTTCGTTCGACCGAGCCCGGCATGGCATATTTATTAAATAGGGATTGATATTGTCCCGCTCCTACTCCGAAAATTGGGTAATCGCGGATCATTCGGGAGGTTGACTGCCAGATATAGATTCGCCCCATATTATCTTCAAGCGAAAAAGATGAAATCAGCCGGTCTCTTAATTCCGGGGAAACAATAAATATGGCTCCGGTAATTAAAGTAATCACCACAACGATAATAATAAATTTTTTCCGGAATATCGAGATGAAACCGAGCATGGCGATAAATCCAAACCAAGCTGCCCGAGTCTTTGAAAGTAATAACGCGGGTATTATTAAGAGAAGATAAGGTATAATTAAGTAATTCCATCGTTTACCAAGCATCAGGAAATACCCGATTGCGTAACCGGTTATTACAATAAGTGTAGTACCTAGGCCATTGGCATCGGTCAATAAGTTGGTTGCCCTATCCATATGTAACACGGAATAACGAACGACTGCAAGTGGAGATATGATAAGGCCGGCGACAATTAAGGCCGGGATATAAGGGCCGGTTGTTAGGCTGTTTGAACCCCCGAGTTCCTGGCTGCAGAATACAAAAATATATATTAGCAAACCGGCCCCGAGCGCTAGCTGCAAGGAAATCCACGGATTAGTCGAAAAAAACGCGCTGATTATCATGATACCAAAAAGAGAAAGGAAGAACCGGTTCGCCCAAATGGTAATCTTAGGTTTTGGTAGAGTGGTATCCATTGGGTTTTTACTGTGGAAAAGAATTTTTTTTACAAATTTAGCCAGATTGGTTATTAGTAAAATCAAAGCTCCAAGGGTACTTGTGCCGAACGGGATTAATACGAAAGTTATTAGCCATCCAAGCGATTTTGGCAGTGATAAGGCGTTTTGGGATGATTGCGGTTCACGATTTAAATGAGTCAACCTGAAGCCTCCTGGTTACTTAAAATTGAGTCTAGTGCATTATTTATCCATTATTTACAATTTAATCTATAAATGTATATGACAATTCTTCATATATTTTCCTCTTATGGCTAAGTTTTCACGCTTTCTTTTTATTATAACATATGAAAGTGCGGTTTCAATCAAAAATTATCCTCAAAAGTTTGTCAAAAAAGATTTCATGTAAATTTCGTAACACTAGGATGAATTTGGTTAAGCCCGATGGGTAACCTTCTGCTATCATATTTAAAATCATTCTGGTATAATAAATTGGTTACCTTTTTCAAGAAAAGAGGTTGAACATGCAAAAAATACTATATATCATCCCGTATCTCAGTATAGGTGGGACAGAGAAACACTTATTGGATTTGGTGAACGGTTTTCAGGAACAATACCGTCTTTTTCTGTTGGCTCCTCCGGGTGAAACCTTGGAACAATTCACCAAACATCAGATTACCTACTATCCGTTTCCGCGTCTGGATCAAAATTTGGGGAAAGGATTACGGGATTTTTTCCGAAATATAAAACAAATTACCACCGAAAATCAAATTGATTTCATTCACATCCACGGGGCGCCGGAATTGATGCTGCTCGTCCGCATGATTAACCGGAAAATTCCGATACTGTTTACGGTCCACGGGTTCCATGGGGATATGAAATCTTTTGACTATTGGCTTTGTGCTCGCTTTTGCAATCGCTTCGCGGCTAAAGTCATCGCCGTGGCCGAGGCGGAAGAAAAGATACTGCTCCAAAAAGGAATCCAGCCCGGGTTGATTCAAACCATCCTGAATGGGGTGCCCGACCCGTTAAAACTGACGTTCAGCAAACCGGAACCTTTGCAAAATCTTCCGCTGGAACGGGTGCTTATCGGAGCCATCGCCCGTTTGGAAACCACCAAGGGAATTCATTTCCTGATTCAAGCTTTTGCGGCAATCGCCCCCCGTTTTCCCAAGCTTCATTTAGTCATAGTCGGTACCGGTGGCAAGGAACCCGAACTCAAGGAACAAGCTGCCCAATCAGGGCTGAATGACCGGATTACCTTCACCGGGTATCAACAGAATGTTCATGATTATTTGCATTACTTTACTATTTTTGTGATTCCATCGCTCCATGAAGCGCATCCACTGGTATTGATGGAAGGGATGGGCCATGGAAAACCGATCATCGCCACCACCGTGGGTGGAATACCGGAAGTTATCAATGACAGAGAGAATGGTTTACTGGTGCCGCCGGCCCAACCGGAGGAATTGGCCGCCGCCTTGGAACGTTTGTTAAAAGATGCCGAACTACCGGTTGTGCTTGGTAAAAAAGCCCGTGAATCTTATGAAAAGGAATTTACGGTGGAACGGATGTTACAAGAGACAGAGAAAGTCTATGACACTTTTAGTAAACCCATTTGAATTCTTTATCGTCATTACAAGTGAATATAAAGTTGGGCAATGGTGTAATTTTATATTCGGAAGCCACCTATTGATGTTAACAAACCCGGATGGCTTGATATTCACTAAAGTGGATGGTATAATTATAAAAGTTTTTTAAAAGGAGGCATACCATGGCCAGAATCAAATTTGCGGCAGTGGTGGTAACCTATAAAACAAGGGATCTTTTGGATAAATGTCTGGAATCCATGATTTTGGATGCCCGGAACTCCAATTTGGATTATGAAATTGTCATTGTTGATAATGCGTCCGGTGATGGAACGGTGGAAATGGTTAAGGCCAAATATCCCCAGTCGCATCTTTTCGCCAATTCTGAAAACCTTGGGCTGACAAAGGCCTTGAACCAAGGAATCGGTAAGGCTATTAATTTGGCGGAAAATGTTTTTGTATTAAATAGTGATATTAAAGTTTTATCCGGTACCTTGAAAACCATGCTGGATTTTTTGGCGGAACATCCCGATTTTGATGGGGTTTTAGGTCCGTTACTCCATCCGGACATGACGGTGCAATGGATGAAAACCCATATTCTAAGTTTCAAGCGCCCGGATTACAAACAGCCCTTTAAGGCGGAAATGGTAGGTACTACCTTTTCCCTGATTCGGGCAAAGGTATTTCGCAGGATAGGCGGTTATGATGAAAATTACTTCTACTGGAATGAGGATCTGGACTGGGCACAGCGCGCCAAGCGGAACGGCTGTTCCTTTATGTATCTGCCCAACGCCGGAGTCATTCATTACGTCAGTAAAGGCAGTTCCCAGAACCGTTCCAAGGTTACTCAAGTGTTATACCGGAGCAATATCTATTATTACAAAAAATTCTACCCGAAATGGGCCTGGCTGGCTTTGTTCGCCATGAAACTGGAAATTGGTATAAAAATTCGCGGTCTACGAAAAAAGCTAACTAAAGTTGCCGATTCCGAGAAGGGGACTATCGAAACAGCGATTGCGGATCTCGATATTTCCAGGCAAAATATGATCGATGAATACGGAAAGCGCCGTACTCCGGCGAGTCCGTGTTGGGAGGAATAAAGATGTCCGAATTAGTAACCATTAAGGATCTGAATCCATCGAAAGTACTTTTTACAATCTGTGTCAATGATGAGAACCTTTTTGTCCGCTGCCGTCAATATCTTGAGGAACTTGAAATACCTAACGGGATTACGGTTGAGATTAAGGAGATTCGGGGCGCTAAAGGGCTGGCTTCCGCTTATAATCAAGCCATTCGCGAGTCGAACGCCAAATATAAGTTTTATCTGCATCAGGATACTTTTATTTATAACCGGCAAATTATTGCCGATGTCATTGCTTTCTTCAAACAATATCCGCAAGCCGGAATGTTGGGACAAGTGGGCGGTTCCAAATTACCGCGCGGTGGAATTTGGTTTGAAAACGGCCTTTATAGTTTCGGCAAAATTTGGGAATACCGTCGTCCCGGACTGCGCATTCCGTTTTGGCCCGCCTGGGATAGACGTAAGATCCGAATTGTCCGTTTTCGCCCGGTAAAACGTCCTTATCAACCGGTACTGGTTATTGATGGTTTATTTATGGTCACTCAATATGATATTCCCTGGCGTGAAGACTTGTATGATAGTTTCCTTTATTATGAAGGGCCGCAAAGTCTGGAATATATAAAACGGGGTTACCTGGTGGTGATCCCGTATCAAAAGACACCCTGGATCATGCATTGGGGACCGGAAGTGGATCGCACTCCCGAACAACACCAAAAAATGTGGGAAGGTATTCGTAAAAATGCCGTTATTTTTCTGCGGGAATATCAGGAATATATCGGCAAAAATGTTTATCATTTTATCCATGATAAACGATAAAACTAGCGATGAATACGCAAATTATTGATACTGGTTTCATTTCAATGAAGCCTGAAATATTTAAAGTTACAACGAATTATTATTTCTAAATTTAGCCACGATATTAATGATTCAGCGGGTTTTTACGGGGGAAGTTATACGGTCAGGCATAAAAAAATTGAAACATTACTAAAGATCTCCTGTTAAATATTTGTGAATATGTGATAAAATATTTTTGGTGTTTGTCACTTGGATTGTATTCAAGTCTTAAAAGGATATTAATTTGTGAAAAGATTTGATACAATTGATGCATCTAAGGAGGAGAATATTACTAAATGGACATTTTTAAAAAGTGTTTTGAGTATACCGCGCCTCAGGAAGTAAAAAAAGCCGGTGTCTACCCGTATTTTCACGTATTGCAATCGAAACAGCACACCGAAGTCATAATTCATGGGAAACGGGTGATTATGATTGGTTCCAACAATTACTTGGGACTCACCTCTGATCCCAGAGTTATTGAGGCGGCCCTTAAGGCAACCGAGAAATATGGTTCCGGTTGTTCGGGTTCCCGGTTCTTAAATGGCACTTTGGAACTTCATGTCCAGTTGGAAGAGCGTTTGGCTCAATTCCTAAAAAGAGAAGAAGTATTGACCTTTAGTACCGGTTTTCAGACTAATTTAGGCGTCTTGTCAACGATTGCCGGCCGGCATGATTATATCATCGGCGATAGCGAGAATCATGCCAGTATCGTGGATGGTTGCCGGTTAAGTTTTGCAAAAATGGTTAAGTTTAAACATAATGATATGGAGGACTTGAAACGGGTTCTGGAGTCCATCCCCGATTCCGCCGGTAAGTTAATTGTGGTGGATGGCGTGTTCAGTATGGGCGGCGACATCTGTAATTTACCGGAGATCGTGAAGCTCGCCAAACAATATGAGGCCAGAATAATGATTGATGAGGCTCATGGTCTCGGCGTTCTTGGGAAACATGGCCGGGGTACCGCCGAACATTTTGGATTGGAAGATGAAGTCGATATTATTATGTGTACTTTCAGCAAATCACTGGCCAGTCTGGGTGGTTGTATCGCCGCCAGGTCGGAAGTGATCAATTATTTGAAACATGTTTCCCGGCCGTTTATTTTCAGCGCTTCCATACCCCCGGGGAATGCGGCGGCGGCTCTTGAAGCGGTAAATATTTTAGACGCGGAACCGGAACGGCTCACTCGTTTACATGACAACGCCAATTTCATGCGGGATGGGTTCCGAGCTTTGAATTTGGATATTGGCAATTCGGAAACTCCAATTATTCCGGTGATGACCTATGATGACTATGAAACCTTCGCGAAGAAAAAACAATTATTGGAAGAAGGCGTGTTTGTCAATCCGGTCATTTCTCCGGCGACTCCTCCGGGAATGGCCCTGCTCAGGACCAGCTATACCGCTACTCATACCCGGGAACAACTAGAATATGCGCTCCAAGCCTTTAAGAAGGTTTTTCATAAATAAAGTTTAGGGGGGGACCTGATGCGAATATTCAAGATCTGGGTTTTGGTATTGTTTTGTTTACTCATGGCCGCTATCCCTTCGTTGGCCGCGGACGAAGCTTTACTCGGTAATAGCATGGACAGTACCAGTATTTGGGGTATCGATCTTAAAAGTACTCCGGTGAACGGTCAATCGGGATTGTTTCTCGGTAGTTATAACGGACGGGTCATGAATGATGGTACATTAATCATCGGAAGCGAAGGTTATATTTTATTAACCCCGCTCTCGGCTCCGTCCGGGGCTCCGAATATCGGCGTTGACTGTAATATCGGTTTGTACTATTGCGGATTGACTTGCGAATATATCATGAGGCCCAATAAATTGATCCAGGTTAGCGGGAGTGTTTTGGCGGGTCTTTGCTACGTTAAATATATAGGCGCCGGTTATAATATGGAGAATGGTTTAGCGGCGCTTTGTTGTGTGGTGGAACCCGGTGTGAATGTGATGATGAATGTATCGGATTCTCTAAAGGCCGGCTTGGGTGTTAGTTACCGGTGGGTTACCGGGCTTAATATGCAAGGGTTGACCAATGATGATTTGAAGGGTGTTTCCATTAATTTCATCTTTAGATTTGTTGAATTTTAAAGGTTTTGAGCTTGTACAATTGGCTGATACATAGCGGGTTTCCGATCCTTGAATACTCCCCAGAAATTACGGTAGGATTCGATTTGATCAAGATCAAAATGAGCATAAATTATAGTTTCCGAAGCGCGATCCGCTTCGGTTATTTTTTGTCCGGTTTCATTGGTGATAAAGGAAGAACCGTAAAAAGAAAGCTTGGAATTGGGGCTTATTTCAGTACCGACACGATTGGCGGCTACTACCGGCATGATATTGGCGGCGGCGTGTCCTTGCATGCATAATTGCCAATGGTTTTTCGAGTCAATTTCTGTATGAACGGGTTCGGAACCAATGGCGGTAGGATAACATAACAGCTCGGCTCCTTGCAAGGCCATGCACCGGGCCGCCTCCGGAAACCATTGATCCCAGCAGATTCCCACCCCTATTTTGGCATATCGGGTATCCCAGACTTTAAAACCGGTATCGCCCGGTTGAAAGTAATATTTTTCTTCATAACCGGGTCCATCCGGAATATGCGTTTTGCGGTAGATTCCTAAAACCCGGCCATCAGCGTCGATGATCGCCACCGAATTAAAGTATCCGTTGTTCGTTTTTTCAAAGAAACTAACCGGCAACACCACCCGAAGTTCCCGGGCTACCTGTTGAAAATGAGAAACTGCTTGATTTTGCTTCAAAGCGGTTGCATATTGGAAATGCTCGTCGATCTTCTCCTGACAGAAGTAAAGGGTTTCAAAAAGTTCCGGCAGCAACACGATTTGCCCTCCTGCCTCCTTCGCTTCCCGAACCAGCCGATCCGCTTTGCTTAAGTTAGCTGCAATATCCTGGGAACAGCTCATTTGAATCGCGGCGACGGTGACATTGCGCATGTTGATTCCTCCTAAAAAAGAGTGAAGTGTGAAATAATATCAAAAGATCATACTTACTTCACCGTAAACTCTTAATTCTTTTATTTCTGGTCTAAAATTTTTACCCTTTAAACTGCGAACTTCAAACTTCAAAACTCGGCATTTGCTGTGTAAGGCAGTGAACATTGCCGCCGCCGCGGGCGATAATGGAGCCGTTGATGGTGGCGATGCGGCGGCTGGGAAAAACTTTTTGGAGGGTTTCTTGGGCGGCTTCATCGGTGGCGGCCGCTTTTCCGCCGAAGATCGGTAAGATAATGCCGTCGTTGACGAAATAAAAGTTTAAATAGCTTAAAGTGAGGCGCATGTTCTCATAGACATCGGCGGGGGGCTGTTCAATGGTGATGATTTCGAGGGAACGGCCCCGGGCGTCGATGGCGGTTTCCAAAATACGGTAATTCTCCAAGGAGATTTCGTGATTCGGATCCGTGGGATCGGAACAAACCTGGGTAATGATAACTCCGGGCTTGGCGAAACAGGCCAAGTTGTCAATATGGCCATCGGTATCATCCCCGGCCCAACCTCGTTTTAACCAGATGATTCGTGAAATATTGAGATATCGTTTCAGATAGTTTTCAATCTCTTCCCTGCTTAAGTGGGGATTCCGATTGGAGTTTAACAGGCATTCCTCGGTGGTGATTAAAGTGCCTTCGCCATCTACATGGAATGAGCCGCCTTCCATGACAATAGGAACGTCGAAGCAGGGGATATTGAAATGGTTCAGCAATTGTGGCGCCACCCGGTTATCATCCTCCGCCGGAAATTTGCCGCCCCAGCCGTTAAAGATCCAGTTGATTCCAGCCAGTTCCCCTTGCTGATTGACGACAAAGGTTGGTCCGTTATCCCGCATCCAGGAATCATTATGATTTATTGGCAAAATATTGATATCCGCGCCGCAAAACAAAGCGGCCTGGGAGGCCAATTCCGGACGGACGATAAGTGTTACCGGTTCAAATGCATTAATCTGTTTCACGATATCGGCAAAAACCGGGAGTATCTCCGCGAACGGTTCCGGCCAAAGCGCTTCCTTGACGGGCCATTCCATAAAAGTCCGGGCATGTTTGGACCATTCCGGCGGCATTTGAAAACCAAGTTCGGCTGGATACATAGATACACCTCATTCATTAACTTATAGAAACGAGCCGTTTAATTCATTCGGTTATATTTTAAACGTAAATCATCGTAAATACAATCGTTGAAATGAAAATTATAGTGAAAAAGGCTTTCTGTTTCTTTAAAGAAGAAGATTCGCAGGAAATATATGCTGGATTATCGAATATTTTATCATCGTCATGGAAAATCATTGAAATTTTAAAGGAAGAATTGAAGGCCGGTCCAATGGGCATTATGGAAGTAAAAGTGGGGCTGACATCTAAATTCTAAAAACAAGCTTGAAGAGGGAAAAACCATGAATTATTTGGATATTGTAGCCAATCAGGTGAATATTGCCGAAGGATATGCGGCCATTGAAAGCATCTTAATCGATGTCTACTTTCATGAGGGTATTTCCAACAAGGAATTATCACGGAAAGCGTTGCTGCCCATTCCGATCATCACCGCCATCAAGAAAGAGTTCATCAAGGTGGATTTGTTCCGGCAAGATCAGGGGATCCGGTTAACCCCCAAGGGAAGACAATACGTTGAAGACGAACTGGGCTACCAAGGGTTGGACGTAAGGGTTTACAATGGAATTCTCAACAATCCGGCCGGAATCATTGAAGAGCTGATAGAGCCTTCTCTGGAACCTGTTTATGAAGAACGGCCCCAAGTGGATGTGACCATTGATCAGTCCAAATGCACCATGGAAACCAGCTTTAAGCGGGCCGTACTGTGTTTGCAAAACCATAGTTTGATCGGTAAAAAGATTTTATGCGTGGGCGATGATGATCTGGTAAGTATCTCCCTGGGATTTTTGCTAAAAAAGCTATTTCCCAACCGGCCGTTGAAAAATGCCATCACCGTCATTGATATTGACAACCGGTTTCTTGATACCATCTCAGAGACCAGCCGGCGGGAGAATTTGCCCATCACTTGTATCCGGGCAGATCTTAAGAACAGTTTACCCCAACAGCTTGTGGGTCAATTCGACTGTTTTTTCACCGATCCTCCTTATACCTTGCCCGGCGCTGTGCTGTTTCTTTCCCGGGGTATTACGGCCTTAAAGAAACAAATCGGATTACCGGTTTTCTTTTCGTTTGCTCATAAACCGCCGGTTTTTATGCTGGAGTTACAAAAAGCATTGACCCAAATGGGACTCGCCCTTCATGAAATCATCCCGAAGTTCAATCAATATGAGGGCGCGGAGATGATCGCCAATATCGGACAGATGATGATATTACGGACCACCCATCTTACGGCCCCGGCAACCGGGGAAGACTTCACGGAACCTATTTATACCGGGGAAATCAAAAAGACGGTCCGTAGTTATGAGTGCAAGCACTGTGGCAAAGTCTTCCGGATCGGTTCCATGGAAAATATTAAAACCATTGAGGAGCTGAAAGAGCAAGGCTGCTTGTCATGCGGCCAAAATACCTTTAACCTGGTAAACCGGGAAAGCGCGGATGAAAAAAGCGGGGGATGAAAATCAGCGGTTCATACCTAGGAGTCTGTGCGGCTAATCGATTTTCGAAACATATTTAATATCAAGCGACATGTTCTAATACAATATATAGTGGTTTTGAGTCATTAAAACGTGTTACGCGCACAGACTCTATGTTTTTTTGTTACATTTATTGACTGGCTTTTTTGGAAGCGGCATGTCATTGGTGTCGATATATCTCTAAATTTGAAAGGAGTCATAAGAACCGATGAAGACGGTGATGAATTTTCGGGAAGTGGGCGGATATCCGGCGGGCGGAGGCAGGATGCTTAAAAAAGGTTTGCTTTACCGTTCCGGGAGTATCGATAAAGCGAAAGGCGCCGATTTGAACCGAATTCGGTCGTTAAAACTAAAGACCATCGTTGATTTACGTTCAGTGTCGGAGTATCGCGGCAAATCGGGGGCTCCTGTCGAAGCACGGAAGTTAACTCTGCCGATTCACTTTGACAGTATTACCAGGGAGCGATTGAAGCCGTTCTTGCGTAAAAAAGGCGTTGAACATCAGATTGTCGAAGCCATCAATAGTGTGTACGACGATATGATGGACCGGGTATTCGTGGAAGTGGGGGAACTTTTCCGGGTGCTGCTTCAGGTGGATGCTTATCCGGTACTTATCAATTGCCGGGCGGGGAAAGACCGGACCGGTTTCGTCTATGCGATCATTGAGATGGCTTTGGGAGTGGAGACGGAAGCTATTATTCAGGATTATTTGAAATCCAATGAGTTTGTGTTACCCAAAGCACGGCGGATTTTAAAACCGTTACAGATTATCACCCTGGGTTGGCTTCGGGCCGGGAATATCCAATTAGCATTCACTGCGCAGGAGAAATACATCCGGACGGTTATTGATAAGGTCAATCATCAATATGGCGGAATTGAAAGGTATTTGGAGCGGTGCGGGGTTTCGGGAAATGAGTTGGAACGGTTACGGGGGATGTTGATTCAAAGAGAAGACTAATCGAAGCGCTTTTTGTAACTCCAAACACTTGGCTGGAATAAACGCTGCGGTGTCCGGCGGCAATGTAGCTAACCAGACAAGCAATCGCCGCATAAGAGCCGGGTCTGCGGGAAGGTAGCTCATCCTAACTTAAAGCCAGGAATTTGTGGAAAAAAGGTAGCTCATCCTAACTTAAAGCTAGGAATTTGTGGATAAAAGATAGAATGTTGGGTGTAAAAGATAGTTTGTCCTGACTAAAAGCCAGAAAAAATTCCGCTTGGGCGGTTCTTCAGTTTGTTCATGGGGTTTATCCATTTAAATTAAGGTCAAGTTATGAAATATCAGTTTGTATGCCAGCGA
>JAEZJQ010000112.1 GCA_023436305.1 Bacillota bacterium | reverse complement strand
AGAGAATCCGGAAGTATATTTTCAAGAAGTAAGCTTAAACTAAAACTATGGAATATAACCCTCAAATTAAACCCCTACCTTTTTATAAATCATTCCTATTATTTTGTCTTCCATCATTGTTTTTTTATTTCATCGCATATATTGTCATTCCATACTTCGAAAAAGAGCTGGGTTTTCATCCGTTACTAGCTTGGTTTTATGGTGGAATACTAGTCTTTGTCTTATTATTTGGATTAGTTTTGATAATATATAGACTAGAATATAAAGAAATAAGGGTTCATCAATTTTTGGAAAGGTTACGGGTCAAAAAGTTATCAAAAAGAGATTTAAAATTGATAGCAATAGCAACAGCTTTGATTTTCTTTATTACTTTAGGTATTAAAATTATAGCTCGATTTTTAATGATTAAAACAGGTATACCTGATTTAGAAACCGCTCCTCCGTTTATTAATTTCCGGGCATTAATTGGGTTCGAAAAATTATACTTATTAATTTGGGTACCAAGCTTTATTCTTAACATCATCGGGGAAGAGTTATTGTGGAGAGGATATGCTTTGCCAAGGCAAGAATTAGAGCATGGCAAATGGGCGTGGTTCATAAATTCGATTTTATGGACAACTTTTCATTTGTGTTTTGGCGTCGATTTATTGATTATTTTGATGCCGGCACTATTTATAATACCACTTATTGTTTATAAGACTAAGAATACAACTGTTGGTATAATAACTCATGCTTTAGTGAATGGACCAGCTTTTATATTATTATCGTTAGGGATTATAAAGCCTTGATTTAATTAGTTATATTTGGGGAAATCGATACTATTAAATTTACATGGGTCTTTTGATACATGACCTGCCAATGCTTCCATCTAAGGAAGCAATTGAAAGCCAACAAGTTGTTATATCCCGACAGCGGAGATGATTAGAGGATTCTTTGAAGAAGGATTTCCCAAGTATATTTTAGGGAAAAAAAGAAATGCTATAATTGAAAAAAGGAGGAATATATTTGAGACAACTTACCCCGAGTGAAATACTTTCCTTAAGTACCCTTTTAGCTGCAGAAACAAATGCCCTAGCCGTCGCTAAAGCGGGAGTAAACACAACTACCGATGAACAACTAAAAGCCCTCACCGAATCCGGTATTACTGCTACTCAAACGAGAATAAGCGGTCTTCAACAGTTTATTAGTGAAAATGTAGGTATTACAGGGGAGGTTCATTAAGATGGCTTCGTCGTTAGTTGATAGTTTATTTGGAAACGCTACCGGAACAGATTTAAACCCAACTATTGCTTTAAACGCTATTGCCGCTGCAGCCTCATCATGTAATGCTTATTTAGCAGCAGCACTTCAGGCGACTACGCCGGAAGTACACCGTCTTTTTAGTGAGTATCTTAATCAAAGCTTGGTAGCTCATGAAGGATTAACAGGTTTAGCTATTAAACGTGGTTGGATGAAACCTTACAACTCGCCCGAAGAACAGCTTAAAATGTCTTATCAAAATGCTGATTCCATTATGTCGCATGCTCAAGCTCAACAATAATAAGATAATTTAAAAATGTAATTAAAAGAATAACCCCCGTATTAAGGGTTATTCTTATTTTATTTGGTTGGACTCATTCGATTAGGTTTGAATAATATATAAATTATTAATCAATATCCGCGGGGGAAACAGGCGGAATGAATAAAAAATAGGGTACCAATTCTAAGTTTTTGGGAATAATACCTTAAAAGGAAAGGCAAATTCGAGGTTGAAAATGTCAAATACGAAAAGCGATCGCTATACAATTGGATTCCTCGCCGGAACTATCGTGGGTTTGTTGCCGATTTAATCAGTTTCGTTTTAACCCATTTTTTGAAGCTTGGAAAAATTGGTTATGAAGACTTCGCGTCTGTTTTGGTGTTCGGGGCAAAACCATCTACTCTGGGGGAAAACATTTTTGCCCACTTGGTACAGTTATTCTGCCATCGTTGGCGACGATTATGGTCTGGATAAACTCGGCGATTTACGGGTTGATGATGTCGTTTATCTAATTCATATGAAATGGTAAACTTATTAAAAAACCCTAACCTTGACAGGGGGCAGTTCTGACCGGGGATTTTTAGTAGGTTTATTTATAAAGCAATTTTCTTTTCGCAGAGGTGGATAAGGTTAGGTGCGGCTTGGGACTGCCAAAAGGCATTAATTATCCAGCTAAAGCTGGTTTTTGTGTTATTCGGTAACGTTCCGTCAACGATTGAGACATATAAGGGGAGAAACTTAATTTTACTTTGTAATGCGTTTTGGCTTTGATCTCGGTTGTATATCCAAAATGATTAGCGTATGAATTCATGAAATATAAAAACTGCCCGGCCACGGCAGCCAGGCGGTCGCCGAGCTTTGAACCATAAAGCAACCATAATCACAAGCAATAATATTCGAAATGGTATAGCGTTCAACTGATAGACTCAAAAGAAAAATTTTGTCAAGTGGAGCATGCAATTCGCACTATCTTCATCGGGTGTATTTCGAAAAAAACCGGCCATATTCAAGCCGGCTTTTAAAATATAAGTTAACGCGAAAATAGATTTTGTTTTATTCCTGGTGTTGCCATCATTAGGGTGACGGAGTCACCACCGGAGTCGGAGTAATTACAGATGAAGGGGTCGGTGTTATTGATGGGATTCCAGGTCCCCATACTAAAACCCCAGAAACATAAGCGGTAACTTTCGGCCAAGTAACTGGAGACGTTGCGGATGGATTGAAACTATAGTCATTGGTTTGGGTATAATTAGAAAAGTCTATCTTGGCAATTCTGGCTTGAACCGTGACATAGCCGCCGTTAGCCGCCAAGCTGCCCGCGCCGCTTGAGAAGCCGACTTCCAGGTAAGTATCGGCATCGGCAATTGGGGTGGTCATAGTAATAAAGGTACCGGTAACATTAGCGCTACCCACGGAGGAAAAGTCGCAATAAAAATTCTGGGCTTTAACGCCATCAATCGTATAATAATATCTCATCTTGACATCTGAAAGAGTGATGGCGCTGGTACTGGTATTAATAAGTTTAAGGTATAAATAAATCTGATTCGTAGTGGCCGCGGTACTTTGATTATAAGATTGTACGATAATAATTGGTGATGGTGTCGGAGTCACCACCGGGGTTACGGTGCGGACCGGCGTCGGGGTCACTGTAGCCGGGGCCGGAGTCGAACCACCCGGTGTCGGGGTTGGGCCAGAGGTTCCGTTAAAATAGATGTAATATAACCCGTTAGCGATGGCATAAGCGGCTTGGGCCCACCAACGATGGTACTTCATGGTAACACCGGTTCCCGAGTCATGGGCGGCTTGAACTTTTGTCCAATTAACATCATTCCGGTAATCCGGCCGCAGATCGATAAAGGTATTGCCGGTTTTGATCGTAGCCCCTTGGCCGGTGGTTCCGGTCCAGCCGGAAGGAATATACACCACATCAAAGAACCTTGAATAATCATTCCGGGTTTCATCACAAGCCACGCCGATGGGATTCCTGTACAAAATCCAGATCCGGTCGAGTAATTCGCCCGCCATGTCACGAGCGGTGGCATGTACGCCGCCAGCCCACTTCTCGCAAGCCGCCGCGTAATAGATCAGGCATTTGGCATACGCGGAGGTCACCCCGATATCATTGGTATAGTCGATAATTGAACAACTCAAACCGGCGCCCGGCTGTCCGGACCAGGCCAAAGTATTGGGGACTTCATAAGTTCCGCCGCTGTGGAGCCGGGTATTATACATCGCCCAGTTGATCCACTTTTCGGAAATTGCTTTGGCGGTGGCATTGCCGGATACATAATAGTATTCAATCATCCGTTCCATGGACCACGCTTGGAATCCAAACCATTGATTGCCGGGGGGATCATGACAAACCGGTTGCCAGTCATAGGCCATGCCATGGAATTGGGTAATTCCCGCCGGATAAGCCTCGTAAGCGCCGTTCCAACTGTTGGTGACACCACCGGCGATAGCTCCCTCAGCGCTTTGAAGCCAGTTATACAATTCAATCTGCCGGGCCAGGCTTGTAGCCCAGTTGGTTTTACCCATGGCGGTTTTTGGGGAGAAAGCCGGTTCGTTCGCCATAACATAAGCGACCATCGGGTTCTGATGAGCCCAATGGCAGTGGGAGGAACTGATTCTCCAACTCGAGGGGCTGTCGAGGGCGCCTCCCCAGGAGATATTCCCGGACATTAAGAAATGGGCGCTATCATAACCGGTACCGGGAAAGGCTTGTCCGGCCCCGATCCTCCGGAAATATTTATCAAAAAATGATAGTTGCAAATAGTCTCCCATTTTGGATGATTTCGCAGTGTAAGGAGAAATATTGCTTCCCATACTGCTCGCCCAGACGTATGCCCAGTAAGAAGCTTGAATTTGGCGGCCATCGGCGTCGGTAGCCGAAGTATAACGCCATTGTTTGGCGGGGGTTCCGAAGTTATGGAATAATGACAAGAATCCTTCATAGGTCTTACCCCACTTGAAGGTTTCCCATTCGGGGTGGTCTACGGTTTCCCAGCAGGATTCCTGGACGCCTCTTTGGTAAGTGTTGATATAGGAGCAACGGCTGGTGCCGTCGCTGTGGTTGCCATATTTGTACCAATTGTCCACATCCAGTAACCGGTGCATCTGATAAATGGCTTTCGTGCCATAGGCGGTATTCAATTCATTACTGATTGGATCTACGCCGGCTATGATACTGGGGTTCCCCGTAGTCGGGTAAGCTTCGATATTCGGCGATTCCGGGGCATATGTAGCCGGACTTGACGGGTTGTAAGCGCTGACGCCCGGTTGGTCGGCGCTGGAAGGGATAATGTATTTTTCTGCGATATCCCAAGCTTTGGTGTAAGTAGACCAGTCGCCGGAGATTTTTCCCTTAACGGCTCCCAGCCACACGTAGAAGCTGAACGCTTCGCTGGTGGACATATGGCCGTAATCAGGCGTTTCGCAGATTAGAGTTTCAATACTGTGATAGGGCACTCCCTCCATGCTCAAGTACCCGCTGGAAGCACTGGTCAGATTGGCGAACATATCATTGAACCGTAGTAAACAGGTAGCCGGGCTGATAACCGGGGGGCTGGCCGCATGTGCGGTGGTATTGTTGGTGTTGTGGGTGTTGGGAATTACGGTGGCGGCTGCCATCGTGCTTACGCATAAGACCAGTGCAAGCCATATTTTTGTAAAGTTTTTTTGCATATAACCCATTCTCCTTCCTGATTATTTTCAGTGGGTATCCAATTCATCCGGTAAAATCAACACATCCTTTTCAATGAATAACTCATTCAAATGAATAATATTTCATAATCATATCACTATAAATATTTAACTGATATTATATATTATAGCCAAAATAATCGGATATTGCTAATATAATTCTAATAATCAGAAACGATCTTTGTCAATCTTTAATTAATCCCGGATTTTGAGAGTGCCATTTCGAAAACTTAAAAAATCATTATCTTTGGCCAGGAGTCTGTGCAGCTAATTGGTTCTCGAAGCATATTTAGTATCAAGTGACATATTCTAATACATGAGTCCTTTAAAACGCGTTTATCATACTATTTTTTCCAAGAAGTTTCCTCGTTGTTCTGTCTTGTAATATTTAGAAATATTTTCGAAATAAATTTTCAAGATTTAGAAACTATCTGGCAATGTGTCCCGCTTATAATAAACAAAGGAAGGAGGGATGAATGGTTCCTAAAGTGTGTGCAAGCTCTGCCAATATTAAAAAACGGGCGAGTTGGGAGAAAAGTATAGGATTCATGATTAGGAACAATATTTCAAATCTGAAGGGAGAAATAATAATGTTAAAGAATAAGAAATTATTGATCATGTTAACGGTTTTAGTGTTGAGTGCTGTTTTATTGACAAGCGTGGCAATGGGTGAAGGGAATAACGTTACTGTCAACGGTACCTTAAAAGCGGTCGATGTTAATGCCAGTACGGTGACTATTGCTGTGGAAGGTAGTGATGACCTGGTATTGACCTTTACTGCAAAGAGTAGTGTACAAATAGGCGGTGTTTCTTCGGATCTTACACAATTAGCCGCTAAAATTGATTCCAAAGTTGCCGTAGAGTACGACGCCGAAGCAAAAGCCGTATCAGTTATAAGCATTCAGTAGCAAGCAAGCGATCTTTTTGGAATTGGGTAGATTGAAGATATTGAAAAAGCTGAGAGGCGAGTGCTTCTCGGCCTTTTTTATTGCTCCATCCGAAACCGCAATCAGTCCGTTTTTCTTTGTTACGCTGTGGTGTTCCAATATAAGACAAAAGCTTTTGCGATGATCCCTCTCCGGGAAAACACGGGATTGAGCAATCGTTTCATTTGATTTTTCCCCAAAATTTATCTATAATTATCATTGGAGTTCTAAATATCGGGAGAGAGCAAAGAGGCTGTTAAGGAGAGAAAATCATGCCGTATTTGGGCAAGGTTTTGATAATTGATGACGATCCCAATGTATTGGAATTGGTTAAGTTATACGGTGAACGGGAAGGTTTTGAAGTGATCGGGGTAAGCGATGGGGATCGGACGTTGCCCGTATTTGACCGGGAAAAGCCTGATGTGGTCATTCTGGACATTATGCTGCCAGGTAAGGACGGGCTTACTTTGTGTCGCGATTTAAGGGCGGTACGGATGATCCCCATTATCATGCTTACAGCCAAGGGGGAGGAAGCGGACCGGGTTTTGGGACTGGAGATGGGAGCCGATGACTATGTTTCGAAACCTTTCAGTCCCAGGGAGTTGATGGCTAGAATTAAGGCGGTGCTGCGTCGGACCCAAACGGTTGACCTGGAAACGAACTGGCAATTGAAGTATCCGGGATTGGATATCCGGGCGGATACCCGGAGAGTTTTGGTTAATGGCGAAGATATTAAAGTTACGCCCAGGGAATTTGATCTCCTCTATCACTTGGCGCAGAATCCGCGGCGGATTTTAACCAGGGATGAGCTGTTGACAGTGATCTGGGGGTATGACTATTTCGGCGATCAACGTACCGTGGATGTTCATATCCGCAGGTTAAGGATGAAGCTGGAGCCCTTGGACTACGAATACTTGACAACTGTTTGGGGTGTGGGATACCAGTTTACTCCTCCCGTCGGAAGGGGGGAAACAACATAGTGGCGAAGACCAAGGTGCGGTCGGGAAAACAAGGAACCTGGGGACCAGTCGACACCATCCATGGCTCCCGGTTTATTATCAAGGATTTGTTACAGAAGCGATCCAATAAAAATATTTACACCAAGATATTATTTTCCAATATGACAGTCTTTATTTGCGCGTTGATCGCTTTGATGATCTTTGCCAGCTTTGTTGTGAAAAAGGTTATTGATAACCAACAGCAACAGGATTTGTTACGCAAGGCCCAGAAGATAAATTTCGCCTTACGCCAGCTAACGGTGGGGGAAACGCTTGCCGGTCCTTCCGAACAGATCAGGAGAGATTTTGAAGCAGTTCGGAAGAATTGGGAAAAAGCCCAAAGCCTGTTTCAAGTCGGTGTTATCAGCAAAAAAGAGTATGACAATGCCAAAATGGCTTACCAAAGGATGGCCGCCGCTTCGTCAGCTAGCGAAAAGTCTTCCGGCAAACAGGATTTATTGAAATTGCTGGCCGATATCTTAAATGCTCGGAGGATTACGATTTTTGACAGGACAGGCAATGTTGCGGACACTTCGGCGGAGAAGGAAGCGACGCCCGGCGGCAAGGTAGAGGAAAAATACACCGCGGCGCTTAGCGGTGGTGAGATCCTGATTACCCGGGCAGTGGACCGAGAGACCAGGCGGTCCGCTTTGGTGGCGGTGGTCCCGGTGAAGAACCCTCAGAACGCCATAGAAAACGGTATTTTGTTGGAGATGAAACCTTCTACTTTTGATTTTGCCTTGAGTAGAATGCATTTATACTTGGTCGTCGGGGGAATCATCGTCCTGGTGATTATCATCTTCCACTCTGTTTACCTGGCCATGTCGATTGCCAGACCTATTTCCCGTCTGGCTACCACTGTGGCGGAGATCAGTAGGGAGAGCGATGTTTTAAGCGTTGAGGAACAACCATTAGATGAAATCAATGCTCTTGCCGGTCAGCTCAATAAATTGACGCTGCGACTCCAAAAGATTCAGGCGGAAAGCAGAAAAATGGAAGAAGAAAGGGCTTGGCTGTTTACGGAGATATCACATGAGTTACGGACTCCGCTCACCTCAGTTCAGGGATTTGTGGAGGCTATTCGCGATGGAATGGTGCAAGATAAAGCTTTACTGGAAAGATATTTAGATACGATTTATACGCAAACAGTCCATATTGCCCGGCTGGTCGATGATATTCTGACCTTGGGCCGACTGGAAAGCGGCAATATAAGCGTAGAAAAACAACCATTGGATATCATCCCCCTGGCCCAAAGGGTAGTCGCCTCTTTCGAGGCGGAAGCGGTCAGCAGAAATACCTCGCTCCGGTTGGAGAAGACCGCGGAAAATGCCATTGTAATCGGGGATGTTGACCGGATGGAACAAATTATCCGGAATCTTCTGAAGAATGCCCTCAGAGCCACAGAGAACGGCACCATCAGAGTCTGTATCGATCTCCGCCAGGGTGAAGTGGTTTTGGCCGTTAAAGATGATGGTATCGGCATTGCGACCGAGGACTTGCCGCGAATTTGGGACAGGTTTTACCGGGTCAAAAATCAGCGCGGCAGTGACTTGCGAGAAAAGGAGAGTAGCGGCCTCGGGCTGGTGATTGTAAAAAAGCTGGTTCAGTTGCAAGGCGGGGTCATTCAGGTGGAAAGCCAGTTGGGAAAGGGAACGACATTTCGCGTATGGTTTCCGGCTTTTGATCAGAGATAGTATGTATAGATCATGTTCATATATACGTACATATCGGCATTATAGGACGATTTGTTTTAAAAGACTGTCTAATTCGGGATTTAGGTAGTGCAACTTTCATGGAAAAACTCTCTTTTACTGTGGCACACTCGGTAACGGCCAAACATTTTGGAGCGGCTACAAGAGGTAAAGGTTAATGAGATTGGATTTTTCGGTAATTACTTTAGCGGAATTGGAATATGGGGTTGTGAAAAGTAATTTTCCGGAGCGCAATAAATTGGCTTTAATTCAGTTCCTTGCACCATTTGAAATTTTGCCATTTTCGTAAATTGCAACTGCAATTTACGGTAAAATCCGATCTGATTTAGAAAAGAAAGGATAAATTATTGGCCCCTAAATCAAAATTCAAAGCCTGCGGATAACTTCTGCGGGCTTTTTGCTTTGAATTTTCAATGTTTGAAGTTTGAAGGGTGAAGTGTAAAATTAAATACGAATAAAAAGAGAGTGATGAGTAATATTAACACAATGTGAGTTTAACTCTTTATTTCAAAGATATCTCCTCACCCGTTTACAATACTCCATATATTCTTCCCCATAATGTTTCTTTAAAAATTCCTCTTCCCGCAACACTTGGCGGTGAAATAGCCATATCCCGGCAAAAATATATATCAAAAGAATCCAACTGGAGAATATGAAAAATTGACCGACTAATACCAACCCAAAGGAAACGTAGATGGGATTCCGGCTATACGCAAAAACACCTGTCGTGATCAGCCCATTCGTATGGTCTACATCAATCCCTACCCGGAAACTTTTCTTAAACGAAACCAAACTCCCAAAAAAGAATATTAGTCCCTGTAAGCATAGGCCCGCCCCAATCCAGGAGAGGATTTCACTGTGGAACATTTCTTGTCCCCGAATCGTATGTAAATCAAATGCATTGGCAAAGATCAGATAAAAATAAAACAAGGCAAATGGTGGAATCAAAAAGTCCTTTTTATCGATTTTACCGAATTTAAACGCCTCGATGCCTTGTTTCTTGAGGAGCAACACACGGGTCATTACCATCGTAATCAATAAAATAATGGATAATACAGCAATATACCGTTGCATCATATTCCTCCCAACATATATTATAGGCCGCTCTCAATGGTTTCTATTAAGAATTATAATGGCCTAAAATCAGCGTTGGTTAGGTACTTTGCCGATAGCGCTTCGTTATTTCCCTTATATTTTCAATACCTGTAGAAAGCTATTAAAGGTTTTCTTTTCCGGGGCTGTAATTGCAGCAATTTTTTAATTGATAATTTGAAAAATATTTCAAATCAAGTTCCGGAACATTTTGGATATAAACTACTAAAAATCAAGATTGTTACACAATGTATGGTTCGAAGTGAAATTGAAGGAAACACGTATATTTTTTTGCAAGTTTGATGATGAAATCATTGTATGGTATAAATCTTTGCCACATGAAGCTGAGATATAGTTACAATATAC
>JAEZJQ010000105.1 GCA_023436305.1 Bacillota bacterium | reverse complement strand
AATATGAGTTTAGGGAGGTTAAGTAATTATATGGATAAACTTCAGTCTTTTATTTATGAGCAAATTAAGAATTCAATATTGGCTTGGAGCGATCAAATCTTGGACGATATTTATGTTATATCTTTATATGTTGAATCGATTGATGATGATCCTAGGCGGCCTAGTGTTACTCTAGGTTATAATACTCGACAACAGTGGGATAAAATGACACCCAAGGCCTCGGATAGTAATGAAGCAAAATGGAACTATGCCTTTTGGTTACAAAATTGTGAATTATTCATCGGCGAGAATGAAAAGGATATCGAATTCGTAAACATGTGGATTCATGATTTAGGATTAAACTATAGCGACGAAGATGAAGAAGAGGATTTTGACAGGACTTATGAATTAGGCGAACAAATTACCACCGGATTTGTAAAAGCATGCGTTAATGCTGCCAGGCAATTACATATAGATGGGATAATTAGGGCAAAATTTAATAGAGATATCCCGGTTTTAGTTCATGAATTAGAATATTATGATATGATTGCGGAACAAAATAAAGTGGCTAATCCTAATGAAATTGCAGATGAATTTATTGCATGGATTGAATCTGAAGGATAATGACCTTGGTCAAGTCGTCTAACAGCAAGGGTTTGCGATCGGTCGCGTTGGGCCAAAGAGAGCGGATTCGAAGAAGCCGTCAATTCACGAGTTGTTTCAAGAAGCTAATTCAACGATGTGGCGTGCCACATCCGTCTGGCTAAGTCGGTGTCACCACTAAGCCGGACCGACGTCATGAACGCCGGAGACTTTAGTCGAAAGATGACGCCAGGGTGTCCGCCATCGTGGCGGACAAAAAACGAAAACGATGGAGATTATCGTATGAATGTAAAGATTAAAAAAATATATACAGAGAATAATGATTTTCAGCACATCGATGTTATCAAACGAAATCGAGAAAAACGGAATAAATATAAAGAGTTTTTTGTGGAAGGCGTTAAACCGATTGAAAGAGCGATACAAAACAATTGGGAAATTGTTGCTTTTGTATATTCATCTCAAAGAAAGCTTTCAAATTGGGCAAACGATATTTTACATCATTCAAAAGCAAATATCCATTATGATTTACCGATAGAATTAATGGAAAAATTGAGTGATAAAGAAGAAAGTTCAGAGATGATTGCTATTGTATCCATGCCCAACAACGATTTAACACGTATAAAAGTCAATAACGATTTATTGATAGTTGTTTTTGATCGACCATCAAGTCATGGAAACTTAGGGACAATAATTCGTTCTTGTGATTCTTTTAAGGTTAACGGATTAGTAATTACCGGCCATTGTGTAGATTTATATGACCCACAAACAATAAGATCGAGTTTAGGATCAATATTTTCAATCCCTATAATCAGAAGTGAACAAAGTGAATTATTATCGTGGTTATCAGATTTAAAAAAATTATATATTAATTTACAAATTATTGGAACTAGTGCAAAAGCTGAACGAATTATTTCCGATGAAAACTTAATACCACCAACGATATTATTTTTGGGGAATGAAACTGAAGGGTTATCCAAAGGTTATAAAAGTATTTGTGACAGTTTGATTAAAATACCGATTTATGGGTCAGCGTCATCATTAAATGTTGCTTGTGCCGCTTCAATTTGTTTATATGAAATAGATAGACAAAGAAGACAAAAAACTCTCTTGGTTTGAGAATCGATTAATCAGCTCTTTTTGCATGTTTTTGCGGGGTTTCAGATACCTTCCATAAATTAGGCAATTAATTTGATAATAAACATAATTTTCGTGACGATTTTCCATTCAAAAAATCAAATTTCGGAGGATAATGGAATTATCAAAACGTGGAGGTATTCATATGAACAGAGCCTTAATAATCATCGATGTTCAAAATTTTTATTTTGGTGAAAACGGACTTGAAGGCAATATTTTAGCAAGTCTAAATGCCCAAAAGCTCTTACATCATTTCAGAAAACAGGCCTTACCCGTATTCCATGTTCAACATCTAACTGATGAGACCAATCTTTCCGAAGAACAAAAGTACATTGCCGATATTCATGCAAACGTCAAGCCTATTGAAGGTGAAGTAATCATCTCCAAGCGAACTCCAGGAAGCTTTAAGGGAACCAAACTGTTGGAAAAGCTGAAGGAAAAGAACATCGATGAACTTGTGATATGTGGCATGATGAGTCATATGTGTGTCGATACTACAACGCGGGAAGCCTTTGATTTAGACTTTCAATGTACCGTCATTCATGATGCATGTGCAACCAGAGCACTAAAATTCAGTGATAAGGAAATACCGGCCGCATATGTTCATGGATCTGCCATGGCTTCTCTGGGATTTGCTTTTGCAAAAGTAGTAAGTACTGAAGAATTCCTTCAGGGAAATTAATCGAGTTGCTCCATCGGATGAACGATAATTTTTTAATTTAATTATGGTACAGTATTGGTGTATAATTTTATACGCCAATTTGTTTTTTGAGGTGTAATATGGAGCTGTTTACAGAAAATCAAAAAAACCATTTAAAACTACCCTTGTACTTGGAAGACAATATCTTACATTCTCATGACTGTCCCATGCTGAAGATCATTTTAATTGAAGGAGGAAGTGGGAAACTTTACATTAATGATAAATCAATGGTATTAAGCGCCCCAGCCCTTTTGTGTTTAAATGAGAAAGAGAACTTCAAAGTCGAAAAAGGAGAAGCTCTTATTACCAAGGTTATCTATTTTTTGCCCTCGATAGTCAATAGTTGTTTGAATACTGAAAATATCTATTGGAATCCCGATTGTTTTTCTGACACTGCAAAGCTGGACCACTTTTATTTTATGCCTTTTCTTGAGCGAAACGGCTCAAGTATTGGTCAAGTGAATATTGGGCCGATTACTCTCAGGAAAATATCAACTGGTTTTGATTTCTTAAAAACCCAGTTGAATAATTTTGATGATAATTTCTGGCCTTGTAGAAGCAGGTCATTTCTGATCGAGATTCTTTTCCTGGTTCAACATTGTTATGCGAAAATAGAACTCTTGAATGTTGATCTGCCTGAAGCTGCCGCCAGTTTTAATGATATCATCTTATATTTACATTTAAATTATAGTAGAAAGATAACTATCGAGGAGATTACCAAAGTGTTTCATACGAACCGAAACACTTTAAATAAAAGGTTTACGAAGGAAACTGGCCTATCGGTAATGGAGTATATTATCAAACTTAGGATCAAAGTGGCTTGTACGCTGTTAAGGGATACAAACCTTCCTATATCTGAAATTATAGAGAGAGTCGGATTTACTGACAACAGCTATTGGGGGCGAACTTTCAAAAAGTTGGTGGGATTAACTCCCACAGATTATCGAAAATCACAAATCATCAATGATAACTTGATTATATAGTTATCCCTATGAGAGGACATTGAACTGAATAAAACAAGGAGGGCCTATTATGCCACCGATGATTAAAGCTTTTTTCAAGTAAAATAGGCGACAAAGGATTGTGGTTCTCGCCTTCTTTGAAGGCGCACTTTCTTTCGCGAAGTGAAGCAAGAGTGAGTTTAATACGCTAATTTCATGGTGATTAGTGAACTATTCATCGAAAAAAATTATTGAATATCCGTTAGAATTTGGTTATGATGGAATGAAAATATGATTTAGCTATGGAGACAATGGATATCCATAAGGTAACCTATTCATGAGGTGTTGGTACTTTATAAAAAGGAGAAACCTTTCCGGTGTATGATTTAATACTGTTTGATTTAGACGGAACATTGACCGACCCGAAACTCGGTATCACCAAATCAGTCCAATACGCATTGGCCAAGTTCGGAATTGATGAAACGGATCTTGATTCATTAACCAAGTTTATCGGTCCCCCCTTAGCCAATTCGTTTCAGGAATACTATTTATTTGAGGAAAATGTTGCCCAACAGGCAATCGGTTATTACCGCGAATACTATTCGGAATACGGTATTTATGAAAATCAGTTATATTATGGGATTCCAGCCTTGCTGGAGCAATTAACGGCCCAAAAAAAAGAATTGATGGTCGCGACTTCAAAACCAACCGTATTTGCGGAAAGGGTACTTAAGAACTTTAATATCTTCGACTATTTTTCCTCGGTTGTCGGAAGCAACCTGGATGGGACAAGAGTCAATAAAGCGGAGATTATTGAATGCGTTGTAGCGGATTTGAATCCTGCCCAAAGAAGAAACGTAGTTATGATTGGAGATCGAAAGTATGATATTATCGGAGCCAAAGCCAATCAAATTGACTCCATTGGTGTAACTTACGGCTATGGATCAAACGACGAAATCCGAACCATGGAACCAACCTTTATAATTGATACCGTTGCCGAATTAAGTCGATTATTATGCGCTATTCCGGTGTGAATCAAGGAGGGAAAATTGTTGAAAAAAGACTATCCAATTTTGGAGTTTGATCCTGGTAAAACGGCTCTCATTGAACCACATATGATCCGGATCCCGTTAACCATACCGGAAAGAGTGGTCCTCTGTTTTTTTCATGACATTATCGAAAAACTATTTCAAACCGGCCGGGCCAAAATAGCCGGTCAGATCAAAACCGAAATGGGAATCCACCCGATCTACATCGTCAACGAAAACGGTGTTGAATGCGCTTTGTTTAATCCGGGAATTGGCGGTCCATTGGCGGGATACATGCTGGAAGAGCTGATTGCTTTGGGGGGCCGGAAATTTATCGCCTGCGGAGGAGCGGGAGTCCTGGATAAACAGTTAGCCGTCGGGCATTTATTGGTACCTTACGCGGCGGTAAGGGATGAGGGACTATCCTATCATTATCTGGCTCCGGCCCGGGATGTGGAAGTTGATCCTGAGTGTTTAGCCAAAGTATTCAAAGTCCTTGACCGGCATCAATGCCAATACTTGCGGGTCAAGACCTGGACCACCGATGCTTTTTTCAGGGAGACCAAAGATAAGATTCAATTGCGCAAAGACGAGGGCTGTTTGGCGGTTGATATGGAATGCGCCTCATTATGCGCCGTCGCTCAATTCAGGGGCGTCAAATTCGCCCAGATACTCTATGGCGGTGACGACATAAGCTGTGATGAATGGGATCACCGATGCTGGAATACCCGGGAGGAAATCAGAGAACAGGTATTGTGGCTGGCTGTGGAAGCTGTAAAAGAATTATAATGTCTTTTATTTCTCCTCCTCCACAAACTTCCGAAGTTTTCCCATCGCCTCGCTGGTCTGCTCAAAAGCCGCCTCCGAGTTGGGCCGGGCCACCGCGATTTTTAAGTACTTCAGCCGGTTCGCCGCCAGTTTGGCCAAATCATTCGCCGAGACCTTGTCGAATTGTTTCAAGTATTCCTTGGAATCCTTGAGCCAAGGCGCCCCAAATAGCTTTTCGTAAACCATACCATCCAGCTTTTGAAACGTGGCATTGTTCTGAAATTCAACCCGTTTTTTCTCCAGTTCCTTGATGCGGGAAAGCCGCTGAGCGGGGATGCCGTTTTTTACCGTGACCTGCTGTAAAATATCAATTATCTTGGCAATGGCGGTATCGGCTTCGGCGGGGAGCGTATCCAGGGAGATGATGAAGGAAGAAGCCGCCGGTTCTCGCAAATACGAATAATTCACTTGAATATCGTAACACAAACCCCTCTCTTCCCGCAATTTATCCCATAATTCCTTTTGCAGGTAACGCTTCAACACTATCATGGCAAACAGTTCGTTGTCATTCACCGCTGGAGCGGGCAGACCAATGTAAATGGAACTCAAATTACCCTCGATGGGAGTCCAACGAATCACCGGCCGAGGGGCGCAATTGGCGGGAGACGTTTTGGCGAATGTTACCGGTTGTTTCAACTCGCGGCCACTGGGTTTCATTAAAAAGTCAACGGGTAAATCAGCGGACCCGGCAATGATCATATTGGACGGCCGATATATTCTACGGAACCAGTCATTCACCATATTAATATCCAGTTCCGGAAGATTCTCGTTAAAAACCGCCAGATAAGGGTGATTGTTACCATACAACAGTTTGTATAAATCCAGCAGACCCGCGGCGCCGGGATTCCGGGGGCTGTTTTTATAATCCTGGATGATTTCATGGCATTCATCATACATCATCAAGGCTTCCATGCGGATGACAGCGTCCAGCTCGGCGCAGAATGTCTGATATTCCCTGGCGGCGATTAAAAAGTCGAATTGGGAAAAATTCGCGTAAGTTTCGTAACCTACATCCAAAGCGGAAGTGTTTGACAATATCCGGTACAGCAACAGGTTGGTTAACCGGGTAAGACCGGCCTTCCCGGCGGGATCATCGGCGTAACCGGTTTTCAAAACCAGAGTTAAAAAGCAAAACGCCGGTTTATTTTCCTTGGGAAGCTCTAATTTCATAAAAGTCAAACCGTCATCGCGCCCCCCGGCCTTTTCCGCACCACCAACAACAGGCACAGGCCACAGCGCCAATAAAACAAACCACCCACACAAACAGATCCAAACCATCAGCTTTTTTTTCATTCTTATCTCCATCTTTCCGAAGTTCTGGGTCACGAGTTGCGCGTTGCGAGTCGTAAATTCTTAATTTCTGACTTCTGACTTCAGTATTCTGTTTTCCTGTCAATCAACTTGAGGCATCACTTTTAACTTCAACGTTCTATAATCCTTTTACGATAATCTTCTGATAATTTTTCCCCGACAGGTATTTTTGGACAAAATTTTTGAAATTATTGGACGATAAGCGCCGGATGGCGGACAGGTCGGAGGCGGTCAGCCCGGCGGGGTCGAATTCGGCGTTTGTTAGATATTCATTAAGTGAAACGGGGTCGTAATTTAACGTTTCCATGAGATTGGATTGGTATTTGGTGAATTTGGCAAGAAACGGCTCGAAATCCTTGGCCTGTAAATATTTAAAATATCGGGCCAGGTTTTTCTGATGCCATTCATCAACGGCCAAAGAATACGGGTTACTGGGATCGTGATAGAAAAAGACCAAAAAGTAGTGGCCGGACAGGCTGAATAACGAAATGCCATAGTCTAGAGGCCGGTCGGTTACATGATCGTACTGGTGCGACTCATATTGCAATATATACGGCAGGACTTTGGCAACCGTCAATTCACGCGGGGTCATATTTTTAAGGTGGAATCCGAACAATACCCGGTAATTTTCACCCATTAAATAATCTTCCAGGACGATATTACTGATGGGGTCGTGATACAGCCATTCGGAAGGGGGTAAAGCCGGTTCGGAACTACGGGGCAAATCGGCCAGCAACTTAAAAACCTCATCTGGTTTAAAAGCGCCGTTTACAATCACGGTCATGCCTTCGGTCCGGTAAAACTGCCGGTGATACTTGATCAAATCCTCCCTGCCGATGCCGTTCAACGAATTATCAAATTGATTCTGGGTTAACTCATTCATGTATAGATAAAAAACATTACTGGAAATCGAGCGCAACGCGTATTCCACCGTGATAATCTTTTTTTCCAGGCGGATATTGGGTTCGGTTAATGCCGGCTCGAATATGAAGTTGCAATAAATGGAGAGGGCGGCTAAAAAATTGGCGGGCAATACTTCCATATAAAACTCGGTGCGATCGGGATAAACAAAACCGTTGCGGTATCCCCCCTGATCGTCGATTAATTGATATAATTCCGAGGGAGTGGTTTTCTCGGAGCCCCGGAAGACTAAATGTTCCAATAAATGCGAAATACCGCGGGCTTGTCCCGGTTCATGGATTAATCCCACCGGGAACACTATCCGGGCGCAGACGGTATCCGCCTGAGGTTGAACTTTATAAATGACTTTCAAACCGTTGGGCAGGGTTTTCGTTTGGAAATCAAGGTTGGCGGCTTGGCAGGCTACCGGCAAGACAAGCAGCGCCAGCAAAATAATCCGACGCACAAGGGGGTATGGAAATAATTTTTTTAGCCAAATCGGCATCAGGCGCTCATCCTTTTTTTAGAATTATTTTTTCGGGAGCGTAGGTATATTCAATTGTAAAACGGAGTTTTGAGGGTAATTTGATGGACGTGCAAGACTTGACAAACATACCCTCTTTGACAGTGTAATTCAGATCATAATTCCAATCGATAAAGATCAGGTCCTCCGGGTCGTTATAATAACCGTTGTCATTGGCGTCCACCAGGGCAATCCGTATATCATCATCAGCGCCGGGGATTACCCCCGTAAACCAAGTCCGGGTTTTCAAAAAACAATAATCTTCAAAACCGGTCTGGGCCACAATCAGGTAAGGCAGTTCAAACCGAATCGGTATTTGATAAGTATGATCGGGAAAAGTATATCCGGCATTCATGGTAAGCGGCGCCGGAGCATAGTAAACGTTAATCCCGGGATATTTATCGCTTTTATAAAGAGCATGCGGAACTTGAGAAAAATAGTCCCCCCGGCCGCTTTCATCCACCCAAAATTGGGGCGTTTTCCCTTCCAAATCAAACAATATTCCATGTTCGGCCAAAGGGTAGCCCAATTTCAACTGCCCGAAATACAGTATATTGGCGGTGGTATCGGGTGGAGAAACAATGAGGGGGTTATCCCGGATTTTAATCATTTTAATCGGGCAGGGAGTACCTAACTCCCGGGCTTTGGGGCGTTCAAAATACGGTGTATCATTATGTACCGGGTGTAACTCGATTTCCACCAATGGGGCTTCAGCCAGGACCGGCCATAAAAAGCCCCAAATCACAAATATATAGAGGCATATTCGCAAGCTTTTTATCAACAACGCCACCCTTCCTGGAAACCATCATTGGAAATCGCCCCGCGTTCAATTCCCGGAATACCCATACCATGCCGGATTCGAGACGGACAGAAACCGAAAGCGGAGAGCTTTTAATATTTATTATACATGAAACCGAGAATCCCTGCAGGAAAGTGGCTATTTTTTGTCGAAACAACAGAAATAACCACCCATTGATAATAATCATAAACAAAATGGATGGATGTCCGCGCCGCGCTCCCATAATCCGGGGAGCCAATCCTGGAAGGGGGATCATGGTGAAACAGTTAAAACATTTAACTCTTTTGTTGCTGTTACTATTGTTCACTACCAGCGGGGTATGGGGCAATGAATATTTCCTATACGATCTGGAAAAAAACAAAATCCTGGTCATGGGCGATGGTGAATCCGCATTTATGGAAAGAATGGACCTGGAGAAAAATCCGGAGATGATGATGCGGACCAATAATCCCGATCGTTATTTGGCCGTGTTTTCACCCCGATATGAACGGGATAAACGCGGTAAAATCGTACGGTATCTTAAACCGGGCCAATTAATCATCGTTGATCTAAAAACCGGCCGGACCGAAGATCTGTTGGAACTGGGATTTCCTCCTTTGAACCATACTTATACCCGGGATCGGGGCCATTTTTTCATTACCTACCGGCCGGAGCCGGATAGCCCGCCGGAATTGCTTCATTATGACATTGCCGCTATGAAAAGCGAAAAATTTACCCAGCTGAAGCAACCCGTCAAAACTCTGGAAATTTCCAATGACCAGAAGCAGCTTTATCTGATCGCCGATTCCCACGGGGACGCTCCCGCGCAAATGTTGGCCTTTAATTATACGCCCCTGGCGTTAAAAAGCGCTTTACCCCTGAACAATCCGGTAAGTCTGCATGTACTGGGAAACGGCCGGGCTGCTTTGATTGAGGTGAATCCCAAAGCTTCCCGTTCCATGCTCAGCGGTTCCGTAAAACTGATTGACACCGGAAATAATACCGTCGCCGAGGAACGTCGGTTTAAATTTTTGAAAAGCCGGCTCCAATGGTTTGATAAGGAAAAAACCCTGATCCTGATTGCCGACGATAACCAAAAAAGCCGTTGTTATAAAATCAATAACGATGGATTCCGTTATTATGAAATTCCGGAAGACTGGATTGAAGCCGAATATTCCCCTGAAAACGACATACTCTATATATTGACCGAAAACAATCTCAAAGTTATTGATTACCAAAATTCCGCAACCCGGACCATGGCCACCGGATCCAACAGTACACCCGAAATGTTTCATTTTCATCATCTGCCCAATTCTAAACTGGCGATGATTTATTGCTACGAAAACGGCATCATCAAGTTTTTGAACACCGATACTTATCAGATGTTAGCCAGGGTAAAATGCGGCCGGCCCGGGATTAAGTTTTTAAATGCCATCACCTTCAATGTGAAGCAGACCGAAACTGTGGTCACCACCAATCAAAAGGCCAACCGGTTTTTCATTCTGAACCGCGCCACCAATGATATTACTGTTTTTGACGATAAATTCAAACGGCTGGGTTTTATCATCCCTCCGGAACCACCGTTGAATATGTATCAAATTGAAAAGCCCCGATTACAGACCATGCTGGTCACTCATCAAAAGATATATCAGATCGATGACCAAAACTTGACCCTGAAACCGGTGTACCAGTATACTGCTCCGGCTGAACCCAAGCTGTTCGTGGAAGAAGACCAACGGATCATTTTTATGACCAGCCGGGAAATGCTGGTGTTGGATCCGGCCACTTTGGCGCCGAAAAATACCTTCCAGTTATATACCGCCCCCGATGCCCGATTTACCAAACTAAAACCGGGCCAACAACGGTATTTCTTCATTGAGGCGCTATAATTCTATAATTAATATATAGTCGTAAGATAAACGATGGATGTTAAAAAGTGTCCGATTTTTTACTGATCAAACAACACACTAATCGAAATGTCTTCATGAATTCGGCGAATCGTATCCCCAAGTAACGGGGCGATGGAGAGAATTTTTATTTTCGGCAGCATTTTTTCCTCGATCAAGGGCACGGTGTTGCAGACCACAATTTCCTTGATGGCCGGATGCTTTAGGCGTTCGATGGCGGGAGGGGACAAGATGCCATGGGTGGTTAACAGATAAATTTCCGGTTTGGCGTTTCTTTCAAGCAAAGCCTCCACAACTTGCATCACACTACCGGCCGTATCCACCATATCATCGATGATAACCGGCGTTTTGTCTTTCACATCCCCGATAAAGTAAGTGATCTCGGCGACATTTGGCGCGGGCCGCCGTTTGTACATGACGCCCACCGGCAGATCCAACCGGGCGGCCAACTTTTCCGCTTTTTTAACGCTGCCGGCATCGGGGGCGACAACTACGCCGTCAATCAATGATTGTTGTTTAATATATTGAGCCAGCATGGGCAGCGCTGTCATGTGATCCACGGGAATGTTAAAAAAGCCTTGAATTGCCGGGGAATGGAGATCCATGGTAATGATCCGCGAGGCGCCCGCTGTGGAAAGGATGTCGGCCAGCATCCGTGAAGTAATGGGCTCTCTGGGGGCCGATTTTTTTTCCTGGCGGGCATAGCAGTAATACGGGATGACCGCGGTAATTCTCCCAACCGATGCTCTTTTTAACGCATCAATCATGATCAGCATCTCCATGATTGAGTCATTAATATTCCGGATATCCTGGGAGAATGACTGGACTACGAAAACATCGGCTCCCCGGATGCTTTCTTCAAATCTCACATAAATTTCACCGTTAGCGAATCGGGAAATCTTAACGATACCCGGCGTGACTCCTAGATAATCGGCAATTTCCCGGACTAATTGCGGATGGGTAGTTCCGGAAAACAGTTTCAATGGGCCATATCTTGACAATCGGCATACCCCCGGTAAATATAATCATATAAAAACAAGCGCAACAAAACCGGACTAAAATTAAAAAAGACCGATAGGTCTTTTTTGAAGGTCTCCTTAAACTGCCCGCTGAACCCGGTTTGAACGCATACAACGAGTACATACCCGGATGCGTCTTGAAGTACCGTTGACAATGGCGTGAACAGTACGGATATTAGCTTTCCAACGGTGATGGGTTTTAATATTCGAATGGCTGACTAAATTACCCGTTTGATAATCTTTGCCACATACCGAACAACGATTCGCCATAATTTACACCTCCAGTGTTTACCGAATACGAAGAATCAAACAAAGATATTCTATCATAATCATTACGGACTGGCAAGAAAAAGTTCTTGACAAAAAAATATTGAAGTATATTTTCAAGCCAAAAATGGTATAAAATTAAAGTGGACATTTCAATGGAATCCACGATTTTGAAGATTTTCCCCTATATTTTTCGACTTTAGAAGGAATTGACCGTCAAATCTCGAAAATAAAATAACTTGACCGGAATATTTTTTATGGAGCGAATGTCGCTTGACGGCTCAAATTATGGGGTGATCGCGCATATATTCGCGAAAGATTGTTGATATAAGGAGGAAAGCCTGATGCCGGAAAAAACGAATTCGATTAGTCAACCCCTTGGGCTCATTAATATTGCTCCGCATGCTGTGGCGACGGTGGCGGGGATAGCCACCATGCAATGTTTCGGAGTAGTAGGAATGTCTTCTCGAAATTTACAGGATGGGATTTCGGAGTTGCTCACCGGGAAGGATAATCTGACCAAAGGAATTGAAGTTTCCATTGGAGAGGAATCCGTCAGTATTACGCTTTATATCATTGTGGAATATGGAGTCCGTATTCAGGAAGTCGCTTACAATGTGATCGACAATGTCAAATATGCGGTTGAAAGCCAATTAGGCTTGCAAACGTCACAAGTTAACGTAGTCGTTCAAGGAGTTCGCATTAATAAAAAATAAGTCTCTCTCTTTAAGGAGGCAGTAGATTGCAACCAGAAGTAATTGATGGAGCTTTGTTATTACAAGCAATGGCGTCCGGAGTCGGTAGTTTACGTTCATATAAGGATCAAGTTAATGCTTTAAACGTCTTTCCAGTGCCGGACGGTGATACCGGGACCAATATGTTTCTCACCTTCCAATCGGCATTGCGGGAAATGGGTAAAAATCCTTCATCCCAGGTTATCAGCCTTTTAGAATCAGCCGCTTATGGCGCATTGATGGGCGCCCGAGGCAACAGCGGCGTGATTGTCTCTCAATTTTTCCGTGGATTTGTAAAGGCATTGCCAAAAGATTTGAATGAGATTTCAAAGGCGGAGATCGCCAAAGGTTTGAATGGCGCATCGAATACCTGTTTTCAAGCCGTCCGGAAACCAGTGGAGGGGACAATCCTAACCGTGATCCGGGAAATAGCCAAATATGCGGCGGACAATTTAGCAAAACCCATTTCCTTGGTGGAATATTTAAAAGAAATATACCGGTATTCCGAAAAAGTATTGGCCAAAACCCCTGATATGCTTCCGGTCTTAAAACAAGCAGGAGTGGTGGATGCCGGTGGACAAGGGTTGGTTTATTTTCTCAAGGGAATCGCACAGTATTTTGATGGTGAAATGGTGGTAAATGATATGGAACTGGCCGAACATTCCGATAAATTGGTCAGTTTAACTTCGTATGTAGATAATGATTCATTGCCTGAAACCGAGATCAACTTTCAATATTGTACCGAATTTATCTTAAAAGGACGTCGGCTTGATTTGGAGGAGTTAAAAAATAATCTCAATCCTCATGGGGATTGTTTATTGGTGGTCGGGGATGAAAATACCGCCAAGATCCATATTCATACCAACAACCCGGGTATTATTCTCGACTTGGCCGTCCGTTTGGGTGATATGTCCGAGATTCAGATTAACAATATGATCGAACAAAGCAAACAACGTTTGGCTAAGAAAGCCGAAGCTGAAATCGATTATAGCAACAAAAAAATCGGTATCGTAGCCATTGCATCCGGGGAGGGCATGGACCGTATCTTCCGCAGTTTGGGGGCGCAAGTGATTGTAAACGGTGGGCAGACCATGAATCCCAGCATTGAGGAACTAACCAATGCCGTATCCGCAATTGCCGCCCCGGCGGTAATTATTCTGACCAACAATAGCAATATTATCATGACAGCCGGTCACGTTCAGGATTTAACATCCAAACAGGTGCGAGTGGTTCCCACCCACAGTGTTCCCGAGGGTTTAGCCGCCTTGATGAGCTTTTCCGATGAAGTATCCTTGGACGAAAATGTGGCGCGGATGACGGAAAAATTCAGTTCCGTCATTACCGGGGAAGTTACTTATGCGGTTCGTGACGTAAAGCTCGGTGATCTTGATATTAAGCAAAATAGCATTATCGGATTGGTGGACGGCGAGATTGTAACCTTCGGCGATAATCCGGAATCAGTGGTGGAAGCCAGTTTGCAAAAAATCCCCAATGCCACCAGCAGCCTGATTTCCATTTATTATGGCGCCGATGTTATTTCAACATCTGCCCAAAGCCTTCTGAATCGTCTCGAAGAGCGGTTTCCCGAGGCTGAAATTGAGTTATATTACGGTGGCCAACCGATATATTATTACTTGTTTTCGATTGAATAGGCCTTATCAATCATGAAATTTGAATTATGAGTCTTGAGTTATAACATATGAGTTTTAAGTTAAAGATAATAGTTTAGAGAGGTTTTGGGTTTCCAAATGAATCGATTTAAAATTGAAGAATTATTGAGTCATTCGAATTTAAAACTTAAAACTCAAACTTTAAAAAAGCGCGGAAATAATTAATGCGAGTAATTACTGGAAAATACAGAGGGCGGGCGCTGAAGGGGCCCACTCATTCGGGACTGCGTCCCACCGCCGATCGGGTCAAGGAAGCTTTGTTTAATATTCTGGGGGCACGGATTATTGACGCTGATTTGTTGGATTTATTCGCCGGAACCGGGTCCATCGGGATCGAAGCCTTAAGCCGCGGCGCCAATTCGGTGGTATTTGCCGACGCCAATCGGTTGAGTATTAAGTTATTACAGGAAAATTTAAAAATATTATCCGTGGATGAGAAGGTCCGGGTTTGCCATACTACCGCGGCTCAATGTATCCAGATACTTGCCAGGGAAAGGGCCGGCTTTGATTTGATATTTCTTGATCCGCCCTTTGAGGAAGGCTTGCTGCCCGATACCATGGCGGGAATCAGCCACAACCGCCTACTTCGCGAGGATGGAATTTTAATCGTGGAACATCCCGCCAAATTAACAGTTACCGGTGCCGGTTTTACCGCTTTTCTAACCCGGAATTACGGCGATATCGGTTTGAGCTTTTTTCATCAGGATACGCAGGATTAAATCATTCACAACCATTCAGGCAGGTAGAATATAGAATTTAAAAATATAGAATGGCAGGGTAAAACAACAATGGAATCAAAACATGTAAAAGCTATCTGCCCCGGGAGTTTCGACCCGATAACCAATGGACATTTGGATATTATCGAACGGGCCGCGCAATTATTCCCGGAAGTAGTGGTGGGTGTACTGCAAAACCCAAATAAAAAGCCGGTTTTTTCAATCGAAGAACGGGTGAATTTGATCACAAAGGCGGTAAAGCACCTTCCGAATGTGGAAGTAATGGCTTTCCGGGGTTTACTGGTTGATTTCGCCAATCAAATCAAGGGCAATTTAATCGTTAAGGGATTAAGAGCGATTTCCGACTTTGAAATCGAATTTCAAATGTCTTTAAACAATAAACGGATGGCCCCGGATATTGAAACCATGTTTATGATGACCAAAAATGAGTATTCGTATTTAAGTTCCAGTATAATTAAGGAACTGGCTCAATTTGGCGCTTCGATCCATAATCTGGTACCCCCGGAAGTTGAAAAAGCGTTAATCGAGAAATTTTCTGTAACCGCCTAAATTACACGTCCCAAATTCCTCCGGTAATTTTTCAATTGAAAATCCGGTGCGAAAGATGTTATGATAATTTTTATTTAGGAGTCTTACCTATGCCCAAAATAAATTTATTGATGCTCTTGGATCATCTCGAAAAATTAGCCGGAAATAGTTTTGGAATCGCCGGTAAAGTCTGGATTGACAAAGAGGAGTTGGAAGAGTTAATCAAAAAAATTCAGATCGCGCTGCCGGAGGAGATAAAAGAAGCCGAATGGATCAGCCGGGAAAAAGAAAGGTACATAAATCAAGCCCAGGAAGAAGCCAAACGGATCATGCGTGAAGCGGAAAACTACGCCGAAAAATTGGTCCGGGAAGATCAGATCGTCGGCCGGGCTGAGGAAGAAGCCCGCCGGATCATCAGTGACGCCAAACGCACCGCCACTGATATAGAAAATGATGCTTTAGCTTACGCCAACCGGATTTTAGAGCAACTGGAAGAAAGTTTGGACCGGACTATCCGGGTGGTTCATAAAGGCCGTGAGGAATTGATGAGCCAAACAAAGTATTAAGGCAGGTACCATGGGCAGAGGAATAATTATCGCCATTGATGGACCGGCGGGGTCCGGTAAAAGCACCATTGCCAAAATGGTGGCTTTAAAATTCGGGTATGTTTATATCGATACCGGAGCCATGTACCGGGCAATCACTTTAAAGGCATTGTGGAATAATGTTTTATTTGATGATAATTGCGCCTTGACATCACTGGCTGAAAATACGGCGCTTATCTTCCGGTATGAAACGGTGGGTTCCGATTCAAAAATGTATTTGTGGATGGATGATATTGATGTTACAGTCCCCATCCGGAGCCAGGAAGTGACTCAAAACGTTTCCACGGTGGCGGCGGTTCCCGGCGTCAGAGCGGCGCTGGTAAAATCTCAGCAAAAAATGGCCGAACACGGCGGTGTAGTCATGGATGGCCGGGATATTGGAACGGTGGTATTCCCGCGGGCCGAGTTAAAAATTTTTTTGTCGGCTTCAGTGGAGGAACGCACCCAACGGCGTTGGCTTGAGTTGCGGGAAAAAGGGACCCCCATGGATTTTGAGGAACTCAGGCGGCAAATTGTAACCCGGGACCATTATGACACCTACCGGGAAGTCGACCCGCTGCGCCAGGCCGAAGATGCCTGTTTTTTGGATACCACTGCGTTATCCATTGAAGAAGCCACCGCCAAAGTTATCGAACTGGCGATTCAAAGAGGGGCAAAACTAAAAGTTTAAAGTTTAACGATTAAAATTTAAAGTTAACGATTACAAACTACAGAATAAAGATTATAATTTATATATGGATTTTATTCGGTTCTGTCTCCCGTATCTGATTTCTGAAGTGATATTATTTTAACGAGCGAGTGGTATAGACGGATGGAAATATTGGTCGCGAAGACCGCCGGATTTTGTTTCGGAGTCAAACGGGCTTTGGAATTAGTCCGGGAAGCGTTGCGGAATGGCGAAACACCGTTATACAGCCTGGGGCCTTTGATTCATAATCCCAGGGTGGTTATGGAATTATCCGCCAAGGGAGTGCAAGAGATTTCCGATATTGATGAGATTCCGGCCCAAGCGGCCGGAAAAGCGATTATCCGTTCCCACGGAGCAGGTCCGGGTACATATCGGATCGCTGACGCTAAAAATATCGGAATCATCGACGCTACCTGCCCTTTTGTCAAAAATGTCCAACAGTTGGGAGCTTTTTTAGCGGGACAAGGTTATCAGGTCATTGTGTTTGGGGAAAGGGACCACGCCGAAGTAAAGGGTGTACTGGAATCCATCGTAGCGGTACCGGCGGCCTCTCCTGCTTTGGTGATTAGCGATTCCGGGGAAGTAGACACTCAGCAACTTGCCGCGAAAGTGGGGATAATCAGTCAAACAACCCAGGAAAACTCTAATTTTAGCCGGTTAGTTGCAAGTATAGTTCCCCATGTCAAGGAAATCCGAGTTTTTAATACCATTTGTTCAGCAACGGCCGAACGCCAGCGGGAGACGGCGGAATTGAGCCGGAAAGTTGATGTTATCATTGTCGTCGGTGGCAAGAACTCCGCAAATACCTCCCGGTTGGCGGAGATTGGCCGGAAAAACGGGGCGAAGACTTACCAGGTTGAATCTGCCTCGGAAATCAACCCGGATTGGTTTCAGGGTATTAAGAAAGTTGGAATTACAGCGGGCGCATCCACACCTGATGAGCAAATTGACGAAATCGTTCAAAAAATAAATTACCTAGGGGGTTAGATTTTCGTGTCAGACAAATTAAATCCAAACTTAACAGAGATTTCGGGGGAAACAGATGAACCAATGTCTTGTGATTGGCCGGATGATCGCTTTCGGGAATTAACCCAAGGCCAAATCATCGAAGCCAAAGTGATTTTGGTGCGGGATGATGCCGCGTTTGTAGATATTGGCGGCAAATCGGATTTGACGATTCCGGTGGAAGAACTAGCAGTAAAACCGGTAAATTCGGCAAAGGAATTGGTGAAGCCCGGGGATATCATTACCGTAATGGTGATGCGCACCGGCGAAGAAGATAAGGTCCGTCTTTCGAAGCGGCTGGTCGATCAGGAACAAATTTGGTTCGACCTGGAAACCGCTTTCAAGGAAGGCGCTCCGGTTACCGGGAAAGTGGATGGTGTGGTCAAAGGGGGCCTAAACGTACTGATTGGCGGAATTAAAGCTTTTATGCCGGCGTCCCAAGCCACCCTGAATCCTTCCAAAGACTTGAGTGATCTGGTGGGACAAGAATTTCCGGTAAAAATACTGGAGTTTGATCATGCCAAACACCGGGTTTTGGTTTCCCGCCGGGAATTATTGGCGGCGGAAAAGAAACGGATTTCCATGGAGTTCTTTGGTTCCATTAAAGAAGGAGAACGCCGCACCGGAACCATAACCCGTCTAACCGATTTCGGAGCTTTCGTGGATCTGGGATCGGGGATTGAGGGTTTGATTCACGTTTCCGAATTAAGCTGGCAGCGGGTTAAGTCAGCCAAAGAAATTTTAAATGAAGGCGACAGAGTGGAAGTATTGATCACCAAAGTCGATCCGGCGGCTCAGAAAATTTCCCTGTCATTAAAGCAAATCCAACCGCATCCGTGGAAAGAAGGAATATCGCAATTCAAAGAAGGGGAAATATATCCCGGAACCGTGGCCCGTTTGGAATCCTTTGGAGTTTTCGTACGCTTGGCTCCGGGTATTGAGGGATTGATTCACATTTCCGAATTAAGCTGGGAACGGGTGAAGTCAGCCAAGGAAATCTTAAGTGAAGGCGACAAGGTGGACGTATTGATTACCAAAATTGATCCGGCAGCCCAGAAGGTTTCCCTGTCATTGAGACAAATTAAACCGCATCCTTGGGAAGCAGGAATATCCCAATTTACAGAAGGCGAGTTTTACCCCGGAACCGTGGTTCGTTTGGAATCTTTCGGTGCTTTCGTCCGTCTGGCTCCGGGTATTGACGGCATGGTTCACGTCTCTCAAATCGCCGACAAACGCATAGCCAGTCCGGGCGAAGTGTTAAAAATCGGTGATGAAGTCCGGGCTAGAGTTTTATCGGTGGATAACGCCAACCGCAAAATTTCTTTAAGCTTGCGCGAGGCCGCGGCAGTCAAGGAAGAGGAAATAGAACAAGCCGAACTGAAGCAATTTATGGATAATCAAAAAGAGGAGAACATCACTTCTCAAAATTTAGGTGCTCTGTTAAATTACAAAAACAGTAAGTAACATTAAACAATCCAGCTTTTTATACCAATATCGCTTGACAAAAAAGTTTTAATTTTCTATACTTTTGATATGAAAAAGCTGATATGGTTGATTCCCTTCTTTGGTATAATTTTTTTTCATTTCCTGTCGGGTGGGGTTATAACAGCACCGGGTATCAATAGTTTATTGAACGCCTTAACACAATTCGGACCTCAATTGGCCCTGAATACTCTGTTGGTGGGTATTGCCATAATTATCATTCTGCTTTGCGGAATGCGTATTTATGGCTTTATTTCTTCTATATTAAAAATAGCCGTTAACTTGAGTTCTTCTACCAGGTTGTTGATTTATTTCATCACCGGGGTGTTGTTCACTTTTGTGATGATGATGACGGTTGGCGTTATAGGATTATATATCCCGGTTATCATCTGGGGTATGGCGCTTATCGTGATTTTTTTCCCATACCGGCTTAAAGCTTTTTTCAATGAATTTAAAGAGTTGGTTCGGGGTATAACGATCAATTTCAATCTGGACTTTCATTTGTTCAGCAGCGCCCTGGTGTATTTTGGAATACCGTTGCTTCTATTGCAATTGACATCCATGGTTCCGCCCTGGATGGATATCCTTGAAGTATATGTAGCGCCGGTCCAGCGTGTGTTAAGTTTCGGCCAATACATACCTCATGATGCGCTTCCTTTCGCGTTTTACAACTCAACCCGTTCCGTACCGTTATTTACTGCTTTTTATAGTTTTATTGCCGGATTAACCGGACTGCAAGCAAGCCAGGCGATTGTGTCGTCGTCGATTTATATCCTCTTTTTTTCATTGTTAGCCGTCTATTTCACCGCTAATCTTTTGGGTGAAAGTCCTTGTGGCGGCATTGCGGTATGGTTATTCAGCCTCAGCATCAATTTTTTTAGCCTGCCCCACGGCCGTTCGGGTGTGTTGGTTATGCTGTTTTTCATTCCGGCCGTCGGTTTCTTTTTTAAGATGTTGTTAGCGGAAACCGGAAAAGTTAAATTATTGTTCGCGGTTGTCACTGGTTTGGCATTGGGCGCAACCACTCTGGTCCATCCGACGATTGGAGTTTATTCTTTCATTTTGTTTTGTTTGGTTTCCGCCCTGATTACGATTTGGATTTCACCCCGTTTTTTCTACTGGTTTTCGTATACTTTGATTATTGACGGATTCATCTCATCCTGTCTATTATTCCAAGTCCGTGAACTCGTACATTTTTCCGGACTGCAAACTCTTCTCATATGGATTGGCTTGGGAGTTCTTTCGGGATTGGGCCTGTATTTCCTCCGCTTATGGGCCAAAAAATTCCCGGAACCGGTGAGTTCTCCAAAATTTATCCAAAGCTGGATTCCAATTGCCGCCATCATTTTGGCGATAGGCGTTGCCGCCATTTTTCCATGGCAATTTCACTGGAGGAATGAAACGCCCCTTTATTTTCTGTTTACCCGGTTACCGTTCTTTGTCATATTAGGGTTTATCGCCGTGGTCCGGGTGATTTATCTATTTTGGAAAAACAAAACCATGACACGGATGGGCTTGAAACTTGGAACCTCATTATTATTCATTGCTGGAAGTTTTTTACTACTGGCTATACCGCTCTATATATTGCCTCTATTTCCCATCGAAGATTCCATCGGCGCTTCCTTATGCCAGGAGTTGCCGAGCAAGAGTTTGAATTATTGGTTCAATCCATTTTTGGTGGTTTTTGTACCTTTGATTATCTATGGCATGAAAAAGATTTTGTGGAGAGATTTTACCGTCCTAATCTTGCTATTGTTAATGGTCGTCCCTGTATTTCACCTGATACCGAAATATAATTTTTACGATGACGCCCGTATTTGTTGGCAATCGGTGGCCAAAGCGCAGCTTGATGTGGCCGCGAATGGCTACTTTAACGGATGGGGGGATTCCCGGAAGCTGATGAGTGATGATGATTATAGTTTGGTTGATTATTTAAAAGGGTTAATCAATAACGGTAAATTAAAAATCAATGATACCATATACCATATCGCCGAAGAACAACACCCCTGGATCGCCACTCCGTTTCCAACTTTCACGGGAATCCGGCAGTCACTGGTATTAGTTAAACGCGATCCCGGCGATATCAACACCAAATGGGGCCGGATCACCGATTTTCCCGATGATTTCCATCTTGGTGCGCCGGAAAAATGGGTTGTGGCTGAGAAAAGCGTGATTGAGAAATATCCGGGCTTTTTTAATCAGTTCCGGGATAAGTATAGCCCTTTGTTTGAGAATCACCGGCTGATTTTGTATAAACGGAAGTAAATGAGGATAATTCATAAATAACCAGGATAGTCTATTCCCGGTCATATAATGAATTGATAAGGAAGATCTTTTTTGAAGATCTTCCTTTTTCATTGAATTTTAATAATGCTCATTATCTTGGTTTCTTCCTCACAATTTCCAGCATAAGAGAAAATGCACCGGGAAAATCTATGGGTAGAGTTGTGGTTAACCCTATTAATAACGAATGTATACCACAATTTAGGGAGGACGCGACGATATGAGCGGGATAATTTTATTGGTTGGAGTTAGTATTTTGATATTCTTGGGTCTGGCACATCGGATATTGGATCAATTATATTTGAGTGACCGGGGCGGACTCATTTTTATTGGGGCAATGATTGTGGGGAGTTTTATCGATATTACGGTCTGGCGAAACCCGACAGTGACTTTAAATATCGGTGGAGGTATTCTACCAGTTGCTTTAGCCATTTACGTATTATCGAAAGCCGGTTCCGGAAAAGAATGGCTGCATTCAATCGTCGGGATTGTTTTGACGGCCGGGGTTCTATACGGAGTCAACCGTTTGTATAACTTTGATACCGCCAACGGTATTATTGAACCCCAGTTTTTATGGGCGATTATTGCCGGTGTTATCGCCTATATCGTTGGACGTTCCCGGAGATTGGCGTTCATTATTGCGACTTTGGGAATTCTAAGCATGGATATTATTCATATCTTTACCGTGGCGATGCGGGGATTGAATGTGCCCACCAGAATCGGCGGGGGTGGATTTTTTGACACCATTATTATCGCTGGAGTATTAGCGGTAATTTTATCGGAAATTATCGGTGAAAGCCGGGAAGCCCTCCAAGGTGGCGCTGCCCGGGAGGGAAGACCGGAAGAATTAGCTGAAGCGTTGGATCATCCACCGCTGGAAAATGGGAATGAAAAGGGGAAGGAACAATGAAACGTATTTTGGGTTTGGTGTTAATGTTGACATTGCTATTCATGCCGGTCATGAAGACTGAAGCCCAGGATGAAATGACCGGCCGGTATATGACCCTTAAAAGTGCCGATGGAACAGTGATTACCCTGATAGGCCATCGGGTAGTAGGTGGAGATGAGTATCTAGCCGAAAACAACCGGTTATACCGGGTGGTGAAGATCAGGGGAAATACCGCCTTGGTTAAACTAATCAAGAAAAACGGGTTGGCAACCCCTCTTTGGTCCAATGCGAAAGCGTTTATCAGTGAAATCATTTCCTTTAATTTTTTACGGGCGGAAGTGAAGCAACGGGGGCCAGTTGGGATTTATCATACCCATACGGATGAGTCCTATGTTCCGAATGATGGGACTTCCAGCAAACCTGCCAAGGGCGGAATTTTTCAAGTGGGAAATTCCTTGGCCAATGCCCTGGAATCGCAAGGAATTCCGGTAGTCCATTTAAGAACTCCACATGATCCTCATGACGGGACAGCTTATGACCGTTCTCGCCGAACCGCCGTCCAGTTATTGCGGGACCAGCCGGCGTGTCTTATCGATGTCCATCGCGATGCCGGGCCAAGGGAACCTTATACCAAAATTGTAAATAATCAACCGGTTACCAAAGTCCAATTGGTGGTTGGCAGGCAAAACCCCAATTTTCAGGCTAATAATGATTTTGCGAAACAGATTAAAAGGGTGGTTGATCGCAAAAATCCGGGATTCATTAAAGGTATTTTTTACGGCCAGGGCAAGTATAACCAGGATTTGGGCCCCCGGAGCATTTTGCTGGAATTTGGAACGGAGAATAGTAGCCGGCAAGCGGCCCAACGCGGGGCCCGGATATTTGCAGCCTCGGCCAAAGAAGTTATTTACGGGCCGGTCGGAACCGGTATGATAAACCGGGGCAGTTTGCGGAGTTTGTTTTGGATTATCGTGGCGTTAGGCGGCGGGGTCGGGTTGTTCTTATTGCTGAATCGTAGCAGTTTAAAAGATGTTGTCAAAGAATTCACCGGCGCGATGGGTGAAGAGGAAACCAAACCGGCCGATCAAATTACCGGGGAAAATGATTCGGATAAAAAATTACCCCCGGATAGTCAAGGGTAAAGGGCTTAAACCTTGGCAACCGGACTGGTATGAAAATAGTATATCACTGCTACGGCGGCGCTCACGCCTCGCCAACCGCGGCGGCAATTCATCTCGGGTTATTCCCGTCAAACCGGTGGCCGCGTTTTTCCGATTTTAAAAAAATTCCGCATTTTGATCGAATAACTTGGAATGAGCATGGGCAGTTAATAAAAGCCGGAGTGGATGCATCGGGAAATGAGATTTTTATCTTGGGGTGCAGAAACTCCCCGCAATTGATCATTGATTTAATCCGGGAATTTAGTAAACTTACCGGCGGTAACCCTGACGAGTATTATTTTGTAAACTGTTTACAACGGTTTAACCTGTTTATGGTCACTGGTGGTTATACATCCCGGGGCTTAGGTCTGGTTAAATTGGGCCGTCCTATTGTCACTTTTGGGACTATGATTTCATATCCCATTTTAGCGGCGATAGTGCGCAGAACGATTCAAAAAGTTCACCACAATTGTTAACTTAAACCATTCTAACCACGAAGACATGAAATACGAAATAAATTTCATATACATTTTGCCGGGATGGGGAAAATGGATTGAAAATGGTTTATTATTCGGATACGAATAAGCAGATTGGGCAGGTGGCGGGGGCGATTCATTTAAATAAATTGCCGGTGGATCAGGTTCCGGCAATTGAAGAATTGATCAATAGCTTTTCCGGTCGAGCCGCGGATGGAATTCCATTACAGCTGGGGCGGGATGAATTCGACACTGAAATTTATACGCTTCATTTTGGAAAAGCCCGGGGTTTAGGACTGCAAACGGTTTGTTTCATATTATCCGCCCATTCCAACCCTTTGGATTGGAAATTTTTTAATGTCCGGGTGACCCTGCATTATTTTGCCAAAATCAGCGCCTTTATATTTCATCAATTAAAGCTGGATAAGCTGGAGAGTATTATTGTGGCCCATGAAATTCAAAGAAGTTACCGGGATATTGCCGCGCTGGTACGTCAAACCAAGGAGTTAAGCAAGAACCATGACTAAACGGAGAGTCATTGTTGTTACGGATGGTGATCGGGTAGCCCAGCGGGTGGTGGAAAAAGTGGCCCAAAATATCGGTGGTCGGGCCATATCTCTTTCCGGCGGGAATCCGACCCAAATTACCGGCGAAAAAATCGCCGCCTTAATCAAGGAAACACCTTATGACCCGGTATTGGTAATGGTTGACGACTGTGGCTCCAGCGACCGGGGGGAAGGTGAAAGGGCTTTGGAAGCTTTGACCCGGGATTCTGAATTGGAGATCCTGGGAGTACTGGCGGTAGCCTCAAACACTGCCGCGGTTGGCGGCGTTCCAGTCACTGTCTCGGTAACCAGGGATGGAAAAATTGTGGAGGAATCGGTGAATAAAGACGGCAATCCGAAACCTGGTGCAACCAAAGAAATTAAAGGCGATACGGTGGATATCATTAATCAGTTATCAATACCGGTGGTTATCGGCATTGGTGATTTGGGGAAGATGGACGAGGCCGACCGGGTTACCGATGGCGCTAAAATTACCACTCTGGCGGTTCAGGAAATATTACGGCGGAATCATGGCCATTAACGTATCTGATTTTGACACCATTCTTCGACATAAAAAGCAGGAAATCAAACTTTTGATCCGAAATATTCTGATTAGAAAATATACCATATTATCCCGCGCGCGTGAAAAAGTTTGTTTAGAAACGAACATTTATGATAATTTATCAATTGAAAGAGTGACAGGTGATTCAAATGAAGATTGGTATCCCCAGGGCACTGTTATATTACTGGTACGGACATTTATGGCAAAGATTCTGGCAGGAATGCGGTTGTGAAACCGTCATCTCCCAGGCTACCGATGGACGGACCATTGTGGCTGGGACCGAAGTCGCCGTGGAAGAATTATGCTTGCCGGTAAAAATTTTTTTGGGCCATGCCCGAAGCCTGGAAACGCAAGTAGATTTCATAATGATCCCCCATTTAATCAAAGTCGAACGGGATGCTTTTATTTGCCCTAAATTTATGGGATTGCCCGATCTGGCCGTCCATACATTACCCTGGTTGAAACCGAAATTGCTTACAGTGAAGGTGGGCCCCAAAGCTCCTGATATGATGCGGAGTCTAATAAAAGCCGCTTCTCAAATCGGGATCTCCTCGCCTTCGAAAAAAAATTGCAGGGAAATGATTGAAAGGGCCGTTGATTCACCGGCGGCAGCCATAGTTAAATCCTGTCATTCAACAAAAAGTATCCTGAATGAACCGCAATTCACGATTGGCTTATTAGGGCATCCTTATTGCCTGTATGATCCCTATTTTAATTTAAATCTGCTGCAAATTTTAACCACTAACAAAATTCAATTTCTAACTCCCGAAATGACCCCACCGGCTTATCAAGGCCTAGGTTCCGGCCATTTGAATAAAAAACTATTCTGGACCATGGGGCGTGCCCAGTTTGATGGCCTGGAGTGGATGTTACGCCAAGATCAGACAAAAGTATCCGGTTTTATCCATCTAACTTCATTCGGTTGCGGTTTGGAAGCCATTGTAGGCGACATGCTGGAGCGAAGGGTGAAGGCGGCGAGAAAACCGTTTTTACGGCTGAACTTCGAGGAACATAGTGGAGAAGCCGGGTTGATTACGCGGGTTGAAGCTTTTTTGAGTATGTTACAATATCGGGAACGAGCCTCCTAAGGAGTATCATGTTAAAAGTAACCTTTCCACATATGGGGAATTCCTATATTCCCTTCCGGACTCTCTTGAGCGAGTTAGGGTTGGAACCGGTAGTTCCGCCTCCTATTACCCAAAGAACCATTTCGCTGGGGCTTAAGTTAGCCCCTGAGTTTGCCTGCTTTCCATTGAAAGTCAATCTGGGGAATTACATTGAAGCCATCGAGGCAGGCGCCGATTCGATTTTAATGGCCGGCGGCTCCGGACCGTGCCGTTTTGGTTATTACGGGGAGTTACAGCGGGAAATCTTGCATGAAGCGGGATATTCCATCGATTTATTGATATTGGAATCACCCGATGCCCACTTTAAGGACTTATGGGAGAAATTAAAACAATTTTTGCCGCGGCATCGTGTTTCCGATTTTATCCGGGCGGCTTATTTGGCTTGGCTAAAAGCCAAGGCGTTGGATGACTTTGATAAACTGGCCAACCGGATTCGGCCGTTAGAAAAATGGCCAGGCACTACCAACAAGCTGCAAAACAAATATTACCGGGATTTGGATGTTGTGGATCTGGTCGCAGATATTAGAATGGTTCACCGGCGGGGAATTGCCGAATTAAAAGCTTTAGCCGTCAATCCTGGAGTCCGGCCTTTGCAAATCATGCTCCTGGGTGAGATTTATATGGTGCTGGAACCGCAGATTAATTTTCAAATCGAGCGGATATTAGGGGAGATGGGGGTTGAAGTAACCCGTACCATTTATTTTACAGAGTGGGTTCACGAACATCTGCTATTAAGCTTGATTCACCCCAATTGGAACCGGAAGCATTATTTAACGGCCGGTCCTTATCTGGGGAACTTCATCGGCGGCCATGGAATTGAAACGGTGGCGCATTCAGTAAGCGCCGGGATCAACAATTATCAGGGAGTAATTCAATTGGCCCCATTTACCTGCATGCCGGAGATTGTGGCGATGCAAATTCTTCCCGCCGTTACCAAAGATTTAGCCATCCCGGTACTTTCGTTAATTATCGACGAGCATGCGGGCGAAGCCGGGATTCGCACCCGGCTGGAAGCCTTTATCGATCTATTGCATTACCGGCGGAAAAGAGAGTTGAAAATCGAAAGCCAAAAGTCTAAAGTTGCCAGTCAATAAGTTAACTTTAAAATACGAATGGACTGCAGACTCAAGTTTTATGGAGGGAAAAAGGTTTGAAACGACTTTATTTAGGAATTGATATCGGTTCGGTCAGCACCAATATTGTTCTGCTCAATACCGAAGCTGAATTGATCGCCAAATTATATTTGCGCTCTCAGGGTGATCCGGTTGGGTCGGTGCAAAAAGGGATGCTTCAATTATGGAAAAACCTGAAAGATTTCGAAATCGCCGGAGTAGGGGTCACCGGTTCGGGACGGTTACTGATTGGGAAATTATTGGGGGCCGATCTCATCAAAAATGAAATTACCGCTCACGCCATCGCCTGTATTAATATCATGCCCGAGGTGCAGACCATCATTGAGATCGGCGGCCAAGATTCCAAATTAATCCTTATCCGGGATGGGATCGTTAGTGATTTTGCCATGAATACGGTTTGCGCCGCCGGAACCGGTTCGTTTTTGGACCAGCAGGCGTCCCGTTTGAATATGAATATTAGTGATTTTGGTGAAAGGGCCGCCAAAGGCCGCCATCCGGTTCGGATTGCCGGACGGTGCGCGGTATTCGCGGAATCGGATATGATCCACAAACAACAGATGGGCCATCCCCTGGAGGATATTCTGGCCGGGTTATGTGATGCCCTGGTCCGTAATTTTTTAAATAATTTGGGAAAAGGCAAGGAGCTAAAACCACCGTTTATTTTTCAGGGAGGCGTGGCCGCCAATCTTGGTATACGGCGGGCTTTTGAAGCCGCTTTGGGTTGCAAGGTGACCATTCCTGAAAATTATGAGGTAATGGGGGCGGTTGGCGCGGCGCTTTTGGTTCGCGAGGAAATGGCATATCAGAAACAAAATACCGCATTTAAAGGATTCAACCTCATCACCGAACCGGTACAAACCACCAGCTTTGATTGTGAAGGATGCGCCAATCAATGCGAAGTGGTGGAACTCAGACAATCCAATATCCTTATCGCTTGTCTGGGAGACCGGTGCAATAAATGGAGCCAACGGGTGGTTGAAATGGTTGAACCCGATATTCAGGTGGGATAGATAAAAAGTAAAATGGCTGATTTATTAATTCCCAATTTGGTAAAAAAAAATTTGGAAATTTTATTCGTGGGAATCAATCCGGGGACCCGTAGCGCGGTGGTAGGTCACCATTTTGCGGGGCGATCCAACCGTTTCTGGAAGTTTTTATTTGAAGCCGGGTTAACGCCGATAAAACTCTCCGGGGAACTGGACCACCAAATGTTGGAGTTTGGATATGGGATTACTAATCTTGTACACCGTTCCACCGCCACAGCGGCGGAGTTGAGCCGGGAAGAAATGAAAGAAGGAGCGCAAAGCTTGCTTCTTTTTATTTTGGAATACCAGCCAAAAGTAGCGGCTTTTTTGGGCAAGGATATCTATCGGTATTACATACGCAACGCGAATCCAAAATATCCGATGAAATTTCATTGGGGTGTGCAGCCGGGGGTTACCGTTCGTGGTGTAACCGATTTTGTATTGCCGAATCCAAGCGGATTAAACCGGATCCCAATAGAAGAGCAACTGGAGATTTACCGGGAATTAAAGAAAATCATTTCTGATAAAAACATCGATTGACTGCCAATATCCACGAATAACGCTAAAAAATCCTGAAGCAATTGCCCGTTTCAATAATATCGATTATAATCAATTTATAAACCGATTACTGAATAAGGAGTATGTATATGGATCTTATTTCTGATGGAAATGAAGTCCAGTGTAACCGTTTTGAAAACCGCGTTGACACATTTTGCCCCGAGTGCGGCGCCCCGGCAGTGAATGGAATGAATTGTCGGGAACAGCTTGGCGCCATCGGAGCATGGGAGTTTGAAGATCCGGAATTGTTGGCCGAGCACTTTTTAACCGTCGCATCATATAATCTGCAACATCCGGCGCAGTTTACCGATGAAGCGTTGAACCAATTACGATCCGTATTTATCGAGCATTTGGATAACGGTTTGCCTGTAGCTGAGATTAGAAAAAGAATCGGTAAAGCAAATGCCGGTACTCAACGTGTACTTAAAGGTGAGTCTGAGCGTTTTCCTACATTACGTAATTGGACTCTGACCATTGCCAACGTATATATCCCGGATCAACCCCAATACGCCGCCCAGCGAGTCAGAGCATGGGCAGCCACCATCCGCAGTGAACTGTAATGGCAGACATTTTCCGAAAAACGAGAAAGGGACAAACAGTCATGATTATCACAGTCATGATTATCAAAGGATTCCGGTTTGGGTTATTACTTCAAGTCGCCATCGGTCCGGTCTGCCTGTTTATTATTAAAACAGCCGCTGAATCGGGTATTGTGGCGGGGATAGCGGGGGTTCTGGCGGCCACATTCATTGATGCCGTATTTGTAATGCTGGCTATCGCCGGGTTGGGAGCGCTGCTTGAAAAACCGGGCGTAAAGACTTTCCTGAAATCCTTTGGAACAATAATGCTGATATATTTCGGTTTGGGAATAATCCTGGGCAGCTTCGGCGTTTATATTATTCCATCGTTCAACAATTCGGAAACCGCCCGGGCGGCGCCCAACGCCTTTATCACTTGTCTGATATTAACCGCGTCCAATCCCTTGACCATTCTTTTTTGGACCGGTGTTTTCGCCGCCAAAATTACCGGTGACGGTTATGGAAAACGTGAGATGATACTGTTCGGAACCGGGGCGGTTCTGGCGACATCGGTTTTTCTTGGAATCATGGCATTGATTGTAGGATGGGCGCATTGGTTGATGCCGGAAATGTTGATAAAGATTCTGAATGCAATTGTGGGAATGGTTTTGATTGGATTTGGGATAAGAATGGCATTGAAGGAAAAGGTCATCGTAACGAAACCATCAGAGCTTCATAAAACCAGCTAATTCATTAAATCCGTGTTAACCCGAATGAAAGCTCTTCAAACGGGCTTTGAGGTGGAATGAAATTATCACAAGCCCAAGTAGTCACTCAAAGCGGGCGCAGTGATATTTTCATTTCTAAAAAAAGGAGTATAACAATGCCCAATCATCCAATCTTAATCAGCACCGGAACCCTGAACCCCAACACTCTATCCGGCCAGGTGGCCATTGTAACCGGCGGGGGAGGAGGAATCGGCTTTGAAACAGCCCGTGCTCTGGCTTGGCTTGGCGCGCAAGTGATTATTGCCGAGATTAGCAATTCGGGAAAAGATGCCGTCCGGCGAATTAACCGGGAAATGGGCAACGAATCGGCCCGTTTTATCAAAACAGATATTGGTGATGAACGAAGTATAAACCGTTTGGCGAAAAAGGTGATGAAGCAATTCGGCAAGGTGGATATTGTTTTAAATAATGCCACCATTGCGCCGCTAGGTGCGGTGCAAGAATTACCAATCCGAGTCTGGGATGCCAGTTACCGGGTGAATTTACGTGGGCCGGTGCTTTTGGCAAACCGGCTTTTACCGGGAATGAAAGAACGCAATTACGGTGTATTTGTCAATGTTACCTCTGAAGGTTTGGCTTATATGGGCGCCTACGAATCTTTTAAAGCCGCCCAGTTGCATTTAGCCAGGACCATTGATGCCGAACTGGAAGGAACAGGGGTGATTTCTTTTACCATCGGCCCCGGCGCGGTTTATACGGATACTCTCCGGAAAAGTCTCCCCAAATTAGCGCAATTCTACAACAAAACTGTCGCCGAAATGGAGTTCATGTTCAAGGAACATATCATTTCCGTGGAAGCCGCCGGGGCGGCATTTGCTGCCTCAGTGGCGCTGGCGTCCAAGTTTCGCGGCCAGGAAATCGGGGCAAAACAGGCTTTGAATGCCGCCGGAATTGAACTACCGGCAGAAAACAACATTAAAGATAAACCCGCACTCACCCCGGAGCAAATCGGACCGGCTTTAATATTATGTAACCAGGTACGAACCACATTAATCAAGCAATATCAAGGCTGGCTTGAGCGTCCGATCTTTGAACGTCAATGGGTATTTCGGGATTTTAAGAAAAATGCCGGAATGCCGGTAGAGTTGTGGCTGGAAACTTTAGATAAGCTTAAAACTTATTTGGAAAAAAATGATCAGGATTCCATCGCCAAACTCTATCTTCCCATCATTAAACTGGCGGAATTTTATAAACATTTACAGGATCTTGCCAAAGGTTATGTCAAGGATCCGCAACAACTTACTGAAAATTTACGGATTGTTCAGGGTTGGCAAAGGGAAGCAGAAGAATTGACAGAGATTATCAGATGAAAGTTCAAAGGGAAAAACTATTTTAAATTTAAAAAGTCAAAGGTCAAAAGTTTTACTTTTTAACCCTTGACTTTATTTGTTAACCTTCAACCCTCAACTTTTTACTTTCAACGTGTCCCAATCATTTTTCTTCTTGTTTTAGTACTGTAATAGTTTGATCGGGAGCTAATAAAGTGACTAATTTGCCGTCCCGCCTTATATATGGGATACCAATCCTATCGCATACGATTTCACGGCGCCATGTTTTGCCACCATTCGCAGTCGTTAAGGCAATCTCCTTTTGCTGTTTGACGGAAAAGGCGATGACGATTGCCCGGTTTGTATCCAAGAACCGCATGGCTGGCGAAAATAAAGTATCTTTTATGGCCATTTTTTGCGTACCCCATGTTTTACCGGCATCCTTGGTGAAATATAGCATATTATCAGTACCGAGTATGTACCCTTCATTTTCAGAAAGAAGCGAGATAGCACCAATCATTTTTGAAGGGGATTCTAGTTCGATCCAATTTTGGCCACCATTGTTTGTAACCACTAACTGGGTTTCACTTGCAACCCAACCAGTTTGATCATTGATAAAACTAATATATTTAAACACAATAATTCTTCCACGAATACAATTCGACACCTCGTTCCAGATCTGCCCACCATCATCGGATCTTCGCACTTGAGAACCATTCCCGCAATTCCAAACAGTTTTTTCATCAACATAATCCAACCCATAACGGCACATGGAATTATTTTGGGCTTGAGGCCAGCTTTTACCACCATCCAGGGTATAATGACATTCCCCACTTCTTCCAACAGTAATACCACAATTATCATTTATATAACCAACCACTGTTGTTTGATGGGTTACTTTACACTGCAGTATTTGCTTCCATGAAGATTTGGCCTCCACATTTGGTGCCACGTTTATTCCAAATCCAATCGTTATTAAAACCATTATTAGTACAACTGTATGAAATTTTTTCAAAATAGCATCCCCTTTTGCTAACGGATTTTAACCAGATCATATGTTTTTCATTGAACTCTGTCAATAGTAATATCATTAAGGATTAACTCTCACATTCGGGCTCTAATTGGCTCTGGTAATGTTTTCGTTCCAAATGTTTTAATTCGTAGAACAACCATAACCCGGTAAGTAGGGAAGAACCAAAGTCCGATACGGGTCCGGCGGCTAATACCCCATTGAAGCCAAAAAATCCGGGTAAAATCAGTAAAGCCGGAATGAGTAATATAACCTGCCTTGACAAACTTAAAATCATCGCTTGAATGGGTTTCCCGACCGCTTGAAAGTAATTGGAGCTGACAATTTGAAAACCGACAATCGGCAACATTAACAAAAATACCTGTAAAGTTTGTGTCCCTAATTCCACAAGCCGCTCATCTTCATCGTTGAACAGGCGGATTAATTGTTCCGGAATCATACGGGTCATTATAAATCCGAAAACCACAATGGCAGTTGCCGCCAAAATTGCTAGTTTTAAAGTCTTTTTTACCCGGTCGAATTTTTGAGCCCCGTAATTATAGCCGATAATCGGCTGGGCGCCTTGATTAATACCAAAGAGCGGCATTAAAATAAGCATCAGGATACTATAGACAATTCCCATGGCCGAGACGGCCAAATCCCCACCGTAAACCTTCAAGCTGTTGTTCAAGATAATATTTAAAATACTGGCAGCCACCTGCATCGCGAAAGGAGCAAAACCAATTGCGATAATACTCCCGATCACCGGCAATTTCAGTTTTAGATTGGGCCATCGAATCTTTAAATGACTATGTTTCCCTAAAAAATAAGCCAAAACCCAAACAGCGGTAAAAACTTGGGAAATCACCGTGGCGAAAGCGGCGCCGCGCATCCCCATCTTCAGCCAGAAAATAAAAACCGGGCAGAGCAATGCGTTTAAGATCGCCCCCGCGATCATAGTAAGCATCGCTGTTCCGGGGTGGCCGTCAGCCCTGATGATATTATTCATTCCAAAGCCAATGCCTTGAAAAACTGCTCCCGCCAAAATTACTTTCATATAGTCATGGGCATAAGGAAAAATAGCCGGGCTGGCGCCAAAGAACCTCAGCAAGGGATCTAAAAAAACCAGACCGAATAATGTCAAACCGAGTGATAAAATAATTAGCAGCGAAAAACAGTTGCCGAGGATTAATTCCGCCTCATTCTTTTTCTGTTCGCCGAGGCGAATGGAGATTTGGGCGGTAGCCCCTATTCCCACCAGCATTCCAAATGCCATGATTAACAACATTAAGGGAAAACCGATGGTGATGCCGGCGATACCCTCGGAACCGACACCTCTCCCGATAAATATTCTATCAACTACATTGTACATACCATTGACTAACATTCCGACGATAGCCGGAATGGAAAATCGGATCAATAGTTTGGAAATTTTGTCTTCACCAAGTTGTTTGATATGTTCCATTTTTTGCTCCCGTGTAAAATAAATTAAGAAACGAATTCGGGTTAAAAATAACTATTAATGAGATAAAGTACAATTAGATACCATCCTACTCTAATCATTTTTACCAGCAAAGTCAATAAGGTATACCGAAATTTATTAATCCGAAAATTGGTGTTAACCCTCCAGAAAGCCCCTCAATCGGGGCTTTCTGGAGGAATGAATGAAAATATAACAAGCTCAAGTAGCCGCCCAAAACGGGCGCAGTGATATTTTCATACACTAAAAAAGGAGGAAATCACTAATTAATATCGAAACTAAAAACGTTTCGCATATAATCACTACAACATTCAACCGAACAAAGAGGGATAACATCATGAAGGTTATGTATACAATAGTATTACTTGTTTGCTCCAATATATTCATGACATTTGCCTGGTATGGGCATCTAAAAAACTTTAAAAGCAGCCCGCTGATCATTGCTATTCTCGCCAGTTGGGGCATTGCTTTTTTTGAATATACCATCCAGGTTCCGGCCAATCGTTTGGGAAACTCCGTTTTGAAGGTTGAACAACTGAAAATTATCCAGGAATTAGTTTCTTTATCGGTATTCGTGCCGTTTTCCATTTTCTTTTTAAAAGAAAAAATATCAACCAATTATCTCATCGCCGGACTTTTTATGATTGGAGCGGCTTACTTTATTTTTAAGAAATAAATGAATTATCTCTTCGTACAATAGTTTCATGGAGTATGTTATAAAAAACATCACCTCTTTCATATAAAACGAAAAAGAGGTGATGTTTTTGTACGCTTAGTGATTTGCAATATTACCTTCATTTTATTTAAAAATCTGTAAATCGATAATCTGTATTTTTTGAATCTGTAATCTCAGTCCCCGCGATCTCCACCGAACAATCCACCCAACAAACCGCCACCCAAACCGCCAATTCCGCTAACCTCATCCTGCCGCCGGTAAGAAGAGGCAGCCATAATACGATCAGCTAACCGTGAGAAAGGTAGGCTCTGCAAGTAAACCAGGCCGGGTCCAGTGACGGTGGCCAGGAAAATTCCCTCACCACCGAAGAGGGCGTTCTTAAATCCGCCCACGAACTGAATATCATAACTCACCGAGGGAGACATGCCCACCAGGCAGCCGGTATCTACCCGCAACCGTTCTCCGGGTCTTAATTCCTTGGAGATAATGGCCCCGCCCGCATGGATAAAGGCCAGGCCGTCACCGCTCAACCGTTGCAAAATAAAACCTTCACCACCGAAGAGCCCGGTGCCCAGCCTTCGCGTGAAAGCCACTTCAATCTCGATGCCCTGGGCGGCGCATAGAAAGGCGTCTTTTTGGCAAATAAAGTGGCCGCCCAGTTTATTCAGTTCCAGCGGTATGATCTTTCCGGGGTAGGGAGCGCCGAAACTGACATGCCGTTTTCCGTGGCCATTATTTAAAAAGGTGGTGATGAAGAAACTCTCCCCGGACAATATCCGTTTGAAACCTTGAAAGAGTCCCCCGCCTGTAGAGGTTTGCATCATGATGTCATCTTCCATAACCATCATGGCGCCCGCTTCGGCTCGAACGCCCTCGCCCGGGTCCAGTCCGATTTCCACCAATTGCATATCGTCGCCGTAAATCTTATAATCGATTACATCTGCCATTATACCCCTCCTAGTTTTAAATTGTGAGCAGAGTCTGTTTGATATCTATTCAAATGATTCCATTTTATCACATTAAATATCATTATGAAAAACTATATCGTCCCCACTAAACTCCAACACGAATGTGGCGCCCTTTCCGGGGCCGTCACTTTCCACCCGATTTTCGACGCCTTAAAACAGCTTATTAATTGCAAATTGAATCAGTTTAACGGATATCAGGAACATAACGCAACCGATGAACAAATCCAGGATGCGCCAGGTGATCTTTTTCCGGAATAGGGGAGTGAGCACGGCGGAGCCGTAAGCCAGCCCAAAAAACCATAATACCGACGCCGTGGAAGCTCCGGCGATAAAACTGATTCGTTGAGCTTCAGGGTGTCTGGCTCCGATACTTCCGAGTAACAGTACCGTATCCAGATACACGTGGGGATTTAACAAACTGAATGCCAGTAACGTAAGAATCGTAGCTTTTAAGGTTGCCGGATTTTTAATTTCTACGCCCTCATCAAGCACTTTTGGTTTCCATGCCTCCAAAAACGAGCGAATTCCGTATACAACGAGAAAGATGGAACCGCCAATGGTCACGGCAATCATCAATACCGGGGATCTGGTGATCACTGCGCCCAATCCCAAGACGCCGGCGGTGATTAAGAGGATATCGATGAGGGAACAGATGGCTGCGGTGATAAATAAATACCGGCGTAAGATGCCCTGTTTTAAGACAAAAGCGTTTTGAGCGCCGATAGCGATAATCAAACCGGCGCCGCTGCCGAAACCTTCACAGAAAGTACTGAAATGAATGATGTTCAAAGCTGAAGGCCTCCTAAAATGAATCTTTCAGCCCAAATGTTGACATCCGGGTATGCAAGTATTATAATTCAAATAACAATGAATATCAATTAAAAGCAAAGAACGGGAAGAGTAGGCGGAACAAATCAACTGACAGAGAGCCGGTCCCTTTTAAGTGGGGGGCTGAGAACCGGCGTTGGGGAGAATCGCTGAACATGGCCCGGGAGCTGCGGAGCTGAAGGCGTCATTGCAAACCGGTGACCTGCTTCTAAGTTTCGTCGGAGGAAGCGACAAGCTTCGCGCCCGTTACAAGCGCTAGGGTATGAACACGTACCCGAAACCAAGGCCCGGAAGTGATTCCGGACAAAATAGGGTGGTACCACGAAAATAACCTCTCGTCCCTTGTAGTATAGGGATGGGGGTTTTTTTTATTCAAAAGCGGGAGTCAATGACTATAAAAAGAAAGGATGAATTTGATGGAGAAGGCATTCTACATTACAACGGCGATTGATTACGTAAATGGTCGGCCGCATCTGGGGCATGCGTATGAGAAGACGGGGGCGGATGTGATGGCGCGGTTTAAAAGGTTGCAAGGGGTGAATACGTTTTTAATGGTGGGGACCGATGAGCATAGTCTGAATGTAGCCAGAAAAGCGGCGGAGGAAGGGGTTGCGGTTCAGGAATATTGTGATAAGATGGCGGTGTCATTTATTGATACTTACCAGCGGTTAAAGATCTCCTATAATCGGTTTATCCGGACCACCGATAAGGATCATACGGAGACGGTGCAACAGATGGTAACACGGCTTTGGGAGCGGGGATTCATCACCAAAGGCAGTTATGCGGGCTGGTACTGCGAATCTTGTGAAGCTTTCCTGGATGAGGGTGATTTAATCAGCGGGAAATGTCCGGTGCATTCTGGGAAAGCGGTGGCTTGGGTGACGGAGGATAATTATTTTTTCACGCTTTCCAAGTTCCAGGAGAGGTTATTGACGCACATTGAGGTTCATCCCGGGTTCATTCTTCCTGAATCCCGGAAAAACGAGATTGTTAACCGGATTCGAGAGGGATTAAAAGACATCAGTGTTTCCAGGGCGACAGTGGCCTGGGGGATTCCTTTGCCTATGGATGAAACTCAGGTGGTATATGTTTGGTTCGATGCCCTGATTAATTACGTTACCGGCGCGGGATATCTTAAACCGGAGGAATTTTCCCGGTACTGGCCCGCCGATTATCATATCATCGGGAAGGATATCATCTGGTTTCACTGTGTAATCTGGCCCGCCGTGCTCATGGCGCTTGATCTGCCCCTGCCGGAAACAATCTTTGCCCATGGTTTCATTAATTCAAAAGGGGAGAAACTCAGTAAATCAGCGGGAAACAGCATTGATCCCTTGGATCAAATCAAAGATTACAGTGTAGATGCCCTTCGCTATTATTTTATCCGTAATATCGGCTGGGGTGGGGATGGCGATTTCTCTATTGAAGGGCTAATTAAAACATTTAATTCCGACCTGGCCAATGATTACGGTAATTTGCTCAGCCGGTCCACTGCGATGATTAATAAATACTGTAATGGAATCATTCCAGCGCCGGGGGAAAATGAAGCACTGGATGAGGAAATTCAAGTTCTAGCCGGGGATGTAGGGAAAGAATATGAGCATTTAATGGAGAAAATGGACTTTTCGGGAGCCCTTACCGAAATATGGAGACTGATCCGCCGGGCGAATAAATACCTTGATGAAACAGCGCCTTGGGATCTGGTGAAACACGAGGAAACTAAAGGGCGTTTACAAACAGTGTTATATAATATTGCGGAGGTGTTACGGATCGTCACCATCTTAATTACGCCGTTTCTGGTGGAGGCGCCGGAAAAGTTCTGGTACCAGCTTGGGCTGGACAGTGATGTTCGGGCACAACGATTATCCGATGCGGCGTGGGGAAGATTGCCCGGCGGTATCTTGGTCCGGCGCGGAGAAGCCGTATTTCCCAGGATTGAAGTGGGGTAAGAAAAGAGTCCCCTTTAATTTTTTTAAACTTTGAAACGAATCTATTTTTTCCTTGATATTGCAGGATAGCTTTTCAATCCATTAGGTATAATATAAAAACCGGAATTCCATCCATCGCAAAGGCCGGTAATCCGGTTAATACTTGATAGGAGTTGGTATAATGGAAGTTAAAGTGGATCAAGATCTTTGCATAAGTTGCGGGCTTTGTGTCTCGAACTGTCCGGATGTTTTTTCATGGAATCAGGAAGACAAGGCGGAAGCGGTGAAAAGTAAGGTCGAAGAAGATCTAGAGGACTGCGTCCAGGATGCGGCCGACGGTTGTCCCACGGATGCCATTGAAACTCAATAGCTAAAATGGTAACTTGACTATTTAAACAATATCCCGACAAAACAATTCTAGCCAAGCTCCCTTCCCCATAAATATATTTATAGCGGTGTCCGTGGACAATTAACCTCCTTCGGCCACACCGCTTTTTTCTAGAGGAGGGGAATTTTTATGATAGAAAATAAAGAACTATATTCGTTCACTGAAGCCGATGATAAGTTTGAAAATGAAGATCCGGAGCTTATTCCCGGTGAGACGGAAACAGCGGTGGAACCAAGAGTTTCATATAAGACAATATCCCACATCATTATTTCAGTATTTTGCATTTTGCTCGTTTTAATTCTTAGCAAAGTCGAATCCCCTTGGGCCAATTGGACTCGCACCAGGTTGCACACGGCCATCAACGCCCCTTCGCAAAATACGTTCGGTTATATCTCCAATACCCCATTTTTTAAAAGCCTGATCATTAATGGGAGCCGTTTAATCCGGTTGGAGGAGATCCGCCGTATATCGGCGAACAAGTTTCAAATCGGCGATTTTTCAGCGCCGGATGTTTTTCAAAACGCGGTCTGGCCGGTTCAGGGAAATATCAGCCAGGGGTTCGGTTGGCGGGAAGATCCGGCGACCCTGATCCGGCAATTTTATCCCGGTGTCGAATTTATCACAGCCCACAACGGGGCGGTAATGGCCATTGCCGATGGACAGGTGGCGGCGGTGAAAATTCATCGGGCAGGTGGTGAGCAAGTAGAGATCGAGCACGGAAGCGGTTGGCGTTCGCTTTACCGCCCGGTAGCGAAAATCAGAGTGAGGAGTGGCCAAACGGTGAAATCCGGTACCATTATCGCTGAAACGCAAACCGATAAAATTATCCTGGAACTGAGACGCAATGAGCAACCGGTAGATCCGTTCACGGTGATCCGGAATTAAATGGCTATGCCCCGTCTAAAAGTCGGCCTGACATTGATCATTGTCATCGGCGGATTGATCCTGTATGGGAACAATCCCTGGCTCATTGCCGGTGTCCTCGCGGCCTTGATGATTCATGAAATCTCCCATATTTTGGCCAGCCGCCTGTTGGGTTATCAAGTTTCCCAACTTACGCTGAATATCTTTGGCGGTTGTTTGACCATCGATCCCCTGTTTGAGGCCAATCCCAACGCGGAAACCATTATTGCCGTGGCCGGGCCGGCCGTTAATTTTTTAATGGCGATGGGTGTCGCTTACCTGAGCTTCTTAGGATTCCGTCATGAATATTTAGAATATTGGCAGCAACTGAATTTAGGCATCGGTCTGGTGAATATGCTTCCCGCATATCCATTGGATGGTGGGCGAATCGTTCACGCCTGGTTGATGAAGATTAGCGGTTTGAAAACAGCGGCCCGGGTTTCGCGGGGGATAACACTGGGGGTAGCCCTGTTTTTTTTAATATCGGGAAGCATCCGGTTTTTTTTGAACACCGCCGGGTTTACATTGATGATCCTGGGTTTATTTATATTGATTCAATTATGGTGTGGCAAAGCTCCGGAAATGAATTTTTGGCAAATCCGCCGCCATAAACAAAAATTACTTCATCAAAAAGGTTTTTTAAACTCGAAATTGGTCATGGTTGAACCCCAGACGCCATTGCGTCTGCCGTTACAGTATTATGGAACCAATGAATATTTAATGTTTCTGATGGAGGATGGCCGCAAAAATTTACGGCTGATCAGTGAGGATCAAGCCTGGAATATTCTATGTAAAGAAGGCTGCCAGGCAACTTTTAACCCGGATAAGGCCGAGTCAACGGATTGATTTTTTCTTGCAGGTTCGTGGCAGATGATGTAGAATAACCTTATATCCATATTGAAAGGCGAGGTATTTTTTTGACCACAGATTGGGACAAAATCAAGAATTTGCTGGAAGAGGTCAATAAACCGGCCCGTTATATCGGGGATGAGTTTAATATTCAGATCAAGGATTGGGCTGCCACGGATTTGAAAGTAGTTTTGGCTTTCCCGGATATTTATGAAATCGGCCTATCGCATCTGGGTCTCAAGATCCTTTATGAGTTAATCAATTCCCAACCGGGAATGCTGGCCGAACGGGTATACGCGCCATGGTTTGACTATCAAAAGTTGCTGGCCCATCATGGCATACGGCTTCAATCGCTGGAAAACAAACAACCGCTGGCGGATTTTGATGTCATCGGTTTTTCGTTGCAATACGAGTTGAGTTACACCAATATTCTAACCATGTTATCTCTGGGCGGTATTCCTTTATTCAGCCATGAGCGCACCAAAGACCATCCTATCGTTATCGGCGGCGGTCCCTGTGTTTTTAACCCGGAACCGGTGGCCGAGTTTTTTGACCTGTTTTTCATTGGAGAAGCGGAAGAAGGATTGGTGGACGTATTAGGGAAGATTTCCGCCTGGAAAAAAAGCGGCGCGTCCAAAGAGATTCTTTACGCCGATTTGGAATCCATTCCCGGAATCTATGTCCCGTCCCATTTCAAGGTGGACTATCGTCCGGACGGACTGATATCCCGAACCACTCCGCAAACGGCTTACCGGCCTGTTCGGGCTGTGGTCCGTGATTTTGAACAGTCTTTTTTTCCTCAAAAATGGCTGGTCCCTTATTTAGATATCATCCATGACCGGGTAGCTTATGAAATTCAGCGGGGGTGTTCCCGGGGATGCCGGTTTTGTCAAGCGGGGATCATCTATCGTCCGGTCCGTGAAAAATCTCCCCAGACCATTCTCACGGCGCTCCAAAAATTGGTGGCTCATACCGGTTATGAGGAAGTATCACTGACATCGTTAAGTAGCGCGGATTACAGCCGGATTAACGAGTTGATCGGTACTGTATGCGACTGTTTTACTCCTTTACGGGTCAATGTTTCCTTGCCTTCACTACGGACCGATGCCTTTTCAGTGGATTTGGCAGGTAAGTTTCAGGGTAGTCACAAAAGCAGCCTGACTTTCGCCCCGGAAGCGGGTACGGAACGGTTGCGACGGGTTATCAATAAGGGAGTCAACGACGCTGATCTGTTGAACGCGGCCACTGCGGCTTTTAAAGCAGGCTGGCAAAAATTAAAGCTCTATTTCATGATTGGCCTGCCCACCGAGACGGAATCCGATTTGGACGGTATTATTCGCTTGGCGGGCGAGGTGGTCAGGATTGGCAAACAGATTTATCCGAAAGGGAATGCGCTCAGAGTAACGGTGAGCATCTCTACTTTTGTGCCCAAAGCGCATACTCCGTTTCAGTGGCGCCGACAGATTTCCGTCGCGGAAACCATCGAAAAACAGCGTTATTTACAGGAAAGGTTGCACGGCCGCTATCTGGAGCTAAGTTGGCACAATCCCTATATGTCCCGGCTGGAAGGGATAATGGCGCGGGGTGATCGGCGATTGAGCCGGACCATCCTGGCTGCCTGGCAAAATGGGGCTCAGTTTGACGGCTGGGGGGAACAGTTTAATTACGAATTATGGATGGAGGCTTTTCGGGCCACGGGGATTGATCCTGACTTTTACACCCGGGAACGCGCCGTTGATGAAATATTCCCTTGGTCACATATTGATAGCGGGATTGATCCTGAATTTTTAGCCGCTGAAGATCAAAAAGCCAATCAGGAACTCCCCACCGCCGATTGCCGGAATAATCTTTGCGCCAACTGCGGAGTTTGCCCCGGATTGCAAGTCAACCCAACGATAGTGGGTGAAAACCATGGCTGAGTACCGGCTTCGTTTTGGTAAACTTAATAATTTGAAGTATTTGTCGCACCTTAACCTGATGAAAACCATGGAACGGGCCATACGCCGGGCCGGATTGCCCCTGGTTTTTTCGGAGGGCTTCCACCCCCATCCCAAAATCAGTTATGGACCGGCTTTGGCGGTAGGTATCGAGAGCACGTCGGAATATCTGGATCTGGAGCTGGAAACCGGGTGGGATGCCGGAGTGATAATGGAATCCTTAAACCCGGCGTTGCCCGAAGGTTTAAAAATATATGAATCACAACGGTTAAAACCAGGGACCAAATCATTAAACGCCTTGATTAACAAAGCTTCTTACCGGATTTTGCTTCAAGTCGATCCCGGTTTAAAAGCGGATTTAAGACAGGAGTGCGATCGGATTTTACAAGCGGTAGAGCTTCCGGTAACCCGGACCGGCAAGGAAGGTCAAAAAACAGTCAACATTCGTCCCTGGTTGCATAACTTAACTATAGAAGAAAAATCCGGTGATATGATCGAAATTCATCTGGTGGGAGAAGTTGGCAACCAGGGGAATTTACGCCCGGAAGAGATTTTGGCGCGATTCACCCTACCCGTCACAGTACTGGCGGTTATCAGGGATGGTTTATGGCATGAAGAAAAAGGGTTGGTAAAACAACCGATGGATTTTCACGGAGACGGTAAACATGATTAAAGAGATCCTGGTGAATATCGGTGTAAACGAAATCCGCGTCGCCATCCTGGAAGATGGGGCACTAGTTGAATTTTCGGTGGAGAAAGCCGATGAACAGCGGCGGGCCGGCAATATTTACCGGGGCAGGGTTAAAAATGTACTGCCCGGGATGCAGGCGGCCTTTATCGACATTGGTGAAGAAAAAAACGCCTTTTTATATATCGATGATGTGATTCCCAAAGACATTGAAACCGATGCCCCCACGGAATTAAAACACCTCTCCATCACCGACCTGCTTCATGAAGGACAGGAGATCATCGTCCAGATGATCAAGGAGCCTATTGGCACCAAAGGCGCCCGGGTAGTAACCCAAATCACCATTCCCGGAAGGTATTTGGTACTGATCCCCACCATGGACTATATCGGAGTCTCCCGCCGGATCGAGGATGAATCCGAGCGGGAACGCTTAAAAACCATTGTAACCAAATTCAAGGCCCCGGATGTGGGTCTGATCATCCGGACTGCCGCCGAAGAGGTTGAATTGGCCGAGCTTCAAAGCGATTATGAGTTTTTGATCACCGTATGGAAGAAGATTCAAAAAAAAGTTAAAAAAGGCCCTTGCCCCGCCTTGCTTTATAAGGATCACGACCTTTTATACCGGGTACTCCGGGATTATATGAGCAAAGATGTTACCCGCCTGTTAATTGACGATCTGGAAACTTATGAAAAAGCCATCGATTTGGTCAAAACATTGGGTCCGTCCCTGAAAAACAAGATCCAAATCTATGCGGATGAAGGTACACTGTTTGATAATTACAATATCGAAGCCCAGTTGGAAAAAGCATTGCACCGTAAAGTTTGGCTGGATTGCGGTGCTTATTTGGTTTTCGACCAGGCTGAAGCTTTGACGGTCATCGATGTCAATACCGGAAAGTTTACCGGAACTACCTGCCTGGAAGACACAGTATTTCAAACCAATTTGATGGCCGCCACCCAAATCGCCCGGCAAATCCGGTTACGCAACTTAGCCGGGATCATCATCATTGATTTTATCGATATGGTATCCGATGCCGAGCGCAACCAGGTTATCGAGAAACTCAAAACGGAGTTTGAACGGGATAAAATTAAGGCCAATATTTTAGGATTTACTTCACTGGGTCTTTTAGAACTCACCCGGAAAAAGGTGAAACAAAGTTTACGGGAAATATTGCAAGTTGAATGCGAATTCTGTGAAGGTACCGGTTTCCGCACCTCCATGGGCAGTTTGGCCAATCAAGTTCTGCGCTCTATCCAACAACTGGTGCAGAAGACTTCCGACGAAGCCTTGCTGCTCGGAGTGAACCCGCAAGTGGGTTCCTTGCTCATCGGACCCAATGGCATCAATCTTGAGAAAGTCGAACATAACTTAAACAAAGCGATTTTTATAAAGGGCCAGGAACACTTAAAGCATGACCAAATCCGTTTGTTGGCCAGCGGCACCCGGGATGAGATTGAAGCATTGTCGCTTCCCGTCCAGGAAGGTTCGGAAATCGATTTGCTGATCATTGAACCTTATATCGTTAATCCCGAGGACGGTATTGGCCGGATCGAGGGATACATCATTAATATTGAGGGCGCCGGTTCCCGCATCGGAAAAAAAGTAAAAGCTTTAATCACCAAAACCTTCCGGACTTACGCGAAGGGAAAGATGGTGTGAAAGTTATTGACTTATTAACATACTCATGTTAATATTTTCTTTGTGGGTTTATAACCCTTATTTGCATTACCACCGGTTTTATTGTAAAGATATTAACTGGGACAGGGATGCGCAACCGCTCGAAAAGGTTGTAAAACACGACGCATCTTTTGCAAATCGGTGTGATTTGACAAAAACCGCGGAAACGCCTTGCAAAGCGTAAAAACGTCTGTAAAGACGTTTACGTGTACCGGATCGGCGAGTCTAATTCAGGGAGAGATTATAGGATGTATGCGATTATTGAGTGTGGCGGAAAGCAGTACCGGGTATCCGAAGGCGATGTCGTTAGAGTTGAAAAACTCGACGCGGAGGTAGGCTCGACAATCGATGTCGACAAAGTACTGATGCTGGGCGGCGAAAAAGTTTATGTCGGCTCTCCATTAGTGGAAGACGCTCTGGTTTCATGTAAGGTCCTTAATCACGATAAGGACAAGAAGGTTTTAGTTTACCATTATAAGGCCAAGAAGAATATCCGCAAACGATACGGCCATCGCCAACCGTTTACCAGTCTTCTGGTGGAAAGTATCAGCTTCGGTAAAGGTCCCAAACCTGAGAAGAAGGCGGCTTCCAAATCGATGGAAACCGAAACGGCAGTAACCGCCGAAGTTAAACCGGCAACGGAAGCAATCCCGGATGCCGCCGAAAAACCAGTAAAAAAACCGGTGAAAAAGACCGCAGCTAGCGCTGAAAAGGCCGAAACAGCGGCGGCCGCTGAAGAAAAGCCGGTTAAAAAGACAGCCACCCGGGCAAAGAAGACTGAAACCGAAGGATAATGAATTCGGTCGTTGTACGCAAAGATCGGGAAGGACGATTTTGCGGTTTCAGCAGTTCGGGACATGCGGGTTTCGCTGAAACGGGTTACGATATTGCTTGTGCCGGTATTTCCGCGTTAACCATCACTGCGGTAATGGCATTGGAACAATTAACGGCCTTAAAACCGAAGATACGGCAAAATGCCCAAAAAGCTTTACTCGAATGTATATGGACCAATGAAGCATCGCAAGTTGAAAAATCAGATTTGATAATGAAAATGATGCTCCTTGGATTAACCGAGATTCAAAAACAATTTCCCCAACATTTGAGCATTCAAGAAGTGGAGGTATAAATCATGGTAAGATTCGATCTGCAATTCTTCGCCCATAAAAAAGGAGTCGGTAGTTCCCGGAACGGACGTGACAGTAATGCGCAACGTTTGGGAGTCAAAAGATATGGCGGCCAGCAGGTGAGCGCCGGGAGCATTCTGGTTCGTCAGCGCGGCACCAAGTTCCATCCTGGAATCAATGTCGGTATCGGCAAAGATGATACTTTGTACGCCACCATTGATGGTTATGTCGCCTTTGAACGGGTTGGCAAAACCGACAAGCAAGTTAGCGTATACGCGGAACAAAAAATGACCGTTTAACGGTAAAAAGAAGTATAACAGCAAAAGGCCCGGCGTGATGACCGGGTCTTTTATTATTTGTAACCAATGAACTTTTGAGGATTATCGTGGGAATTTCAAAAAACTTTGGTTTCATTTTGCCGTAATCTACGATAAAATTGATTCAAAAGTTATTTAATGATTTTCCGATATATTAAGAAATAAAACCGCAAGGGGTTGTTCTGAAATACCCGGGAAGGGAGACATGTTTCGATTGCGAAAGATACTTCAATTATTGGGATTGACCATTATATTCAATTCATTGGTTTTATCCATAAGCATCCCGGCCGTTGCCGCCACCGAACTGAAAAACAAACGGACCATGTACTCCAAAACTTATCAAAATCAGGACCAAAGGATAATCCGTATTTCAGCGGCGCCCATCCACTATCGCGACATCAGGGGCGAGTGGCGGGATATCGTGTTGGACTTTAAAGATTATGAGAATCCGGAACAGGGATATTATCACGGGATCGAAACCAATTTATTCAAAAGCTATCTTCCCGCTAATCTGCGAAGTTTTCCGTTTTTTAAAACCGGCGATGTCAGTCTGCAGTTTGCTTTGGAAAACGCCTCTAAATCCGAAAGCAGAATCTCCCGGAAGAGTGACAAAGATTACCTGCCCGGACAAGCGAAAATAACATATCCCGATGCTTGGAACGGCGCGGATTTATCATATGAAATCAGGCCGTTTGGGGTAAATCAATTACTGACGTTCAGCGGCAAGCCCAAGTCCGGCGTAGTTCGTTTTACAATAAACGCCACTGATTTTTCAACCCGGAATGAGAATGGTGAAATTGTATTTTACCGGGGCGGAAAGCCGGTCTGGCGGGTTGAAAAGCCATACATTTATGAGACCAACAACCCCAAGCGGACCGGAAAAGTTTCCATGAAGCTCCAGGAGGTCAATGGGAAACTATATTTGGCCTGCGATATTGATAATGAATGGCTATCCAATCCAAACCGGGTTTACCCGGTTACCATGGCTTCATCATTGTTGTTTATGGAACCCTACTTAAATTATCCCGGCGATATGTTGTTAAAAGTTTGTTGGGATACCCAATTATCATACTGGGGGTCATGGCAATCATCCCATCCCATATGGCATAACTATCAGGATGGCGCTTTTTATATCAAAAACTGGACTTCGAAAAAAAACATCATTGAACCGAGAACCGCCGCTGGTAGTAGAACTTTCGGCAGTGAAACAAGCCCTCTGGAGACGCCCGAGTTGTCGCCAGGAACCTATCAAATCCATTTCCAAGGCAGCCGGTATCAAACCAATGCTCAAGGAAGCTGGCATTATCTGACTGGTGAAATAAATATCGGATACACCATTCCCAAAGAGCTAGCATCAATCCTTGAAACCCAAACCGATTCCAGTTATTTTCCGGAATCGAGCTATGATCCTTATCTCCACCCGGTCTCTCGCAACTGTGCCAATTTAGATCCGCTGGCCAATGTACTTAATTTTCAACCGGCCTATAATCAAAACGCGGTTTGTAAAGTCACCGTAACTGCTCCCAATAAGGGATTTATCATCACTGAACCCCGGGTGACCATCGTCGATCTCAATCATAAAGTAATCATGGACACTTCGGAAACTTGTCAAACTACTTTGCCTTTAAAAAAGGGAATGCTTTATACAGCCGGGATCGTCATTGGCGATACCAGTGAACGGGTTTTGCTAGGGACTGTTGCGGATAAGGATGGCAGTAAATCCACCTATAAGGAAGTCTTCCATAATTATACCATTACGCTGGAAATTACATTTCCTTATAACACGGTGAACGGTGAGAATAAAATCCGTTACGTCACCGGGGACCGAACCGTTTATACCGCATACTTCGCCTCACCCAATGACAGCATCCCGGTATATTGGAAAATCCGGCAGGATGAAACGGATGTCAATCCGAAAGAAGCCGCCAAATTTCCGCCGGTTATCAAATTCGGCAGCCGCAACAAAATAATTAGCGAGGAAACCATTCCTCAAAACGGTTTTAAAATCATAGAATACGGGAATATCCCCGAACAGCCATTCCCCGAATACTTTTATGAAATCGATTACGGTTATAATGATTTGGAACAAACGGACGAAATAAACAGTTCATATAACAACCGTTCCGTGGTCATCAAAGTCTACAAGACCAAGCCGGTAACAAAATTTTACTTTAATTTATCGCTGTTTAACCCGATTGACCCCACCATGCCCTTCGTTGTGCCTTGGGGAAATGAACTTCAATATTTTAATAATTTTCCATCACTCGCTTTTTCATATAATGATTTAAAACCCGCCTCCGATCAAGCTTTCCGTGCCCATTCTTTATTGGAGTACGAGTTGTTGATAAATAAAACGGCGGAGCCCGATACAGTTTACCGGTTCACGAAAAAATATGGCGGACAGCTAAGAAACGAAACAATTACCGTGGGGGTGGCGGAACTGCGATCGTTTTTTAACGAAAACGGTTTGAGCACCGATGATGGAGATAGTTATGATTGGAGAATATTGATCTGGGACGGTTTTAAACTGAATGACTCCGGTAAGAGTTATCAGTTCAGATTTGACAAGAAAAGCCCGGCGATTGAATCCCCCGATATTATGGTTACCGATGAGAGTATTTATATTAACGCTCAACTGGCGGACAATTTATCGGGTATTAAAGGGTACTCGATTTATTATAATTATACCGATCCATTTAATCAAAACATATCCGGGCGCTTGGAATCCCAACACCTGGAAAATCAAAATCCTTATATGCTGAACGAATCAGTGGCCGTAAAAATCCAACCCAATACTCAAGTCAATGTATCCGTTCAGGTTACGGACGGCGCGGGTAATAGCGCCGGTTCTTTTCTGACTTGTTATTCCGCCCCGGTTTTAATGGTGTCCAGTGGGGGAAGCTACCCCAATTATACGGTCAAATTGGATTTTTACGCCAACACCGGTTTATTCACTGAATTTCGGATTGTTGATCTGTTGGATTCTCAAAAAAATACCCCTTGGCAGGACTTTACCTTTAATTATTCTAATACTGTGGCCTATCAGATTCCCCACGCCCATTACCGTTACCAATTGGAAGTTAAAAACCGGTCGGGCTTGGTGGCCAAGTCCAATATCTGTGATGGGTACATTATCAATAACCCGGTTCTGATAAATCTGGAATCAACCCCGGGCGCGCAGGTTGTGTTGGGTGATGATACCAAGTGGGCTTTTAGCATTACCGATGGCGATTTGGATAACTTGTCCTATCAATTGTCATTGACCCCTTCAACGGGTAGTGAAAATGGTTTTGTAAGTTATCGCGAGAATACCGTGATTAATGTAAGGAATTTGGGAGTCAATGCCGTTGCCGACTATACGTGGGTGCTTATTGTCCGGGAAACTTATAATGGCCAAAACTATGATTTTACAGTGGCTTCGGGTAGTTTCCGGTTAACCGTGCCTTCGCTGGCGGCTGTTTTTACCGTTCAAGAAAAAAGCATTACCAAGATGATGCCGGTTCATTTCGATGCCGGCGGTTCCGGCGGACCGGAGAAGAACATTCAAAAATATCATTGGGATTTCGGCGACGGGACCGTTGAAGATTATACTACGCCGCTGGCCACCCATAGTTTTGCGGAAACTGGCAAATATACCGTGACTTTAACCATCCATGACGGTGATAACAATACCAATACCCGAAGCCTGGACATCAGCGTGACCAATACCACCAGTGGCACTCTATACGGCGATGAAACCTGGAACGGCTATATGCATTTGACCGGTGATGTTATCGTCCCCCCGGGGAAAACCCTGACCATCGAACCGGGTACAATTATCGAGGTCGATCCGGACTGCGGATTGATCAACCGGGGCTTCTTAAATATTAACGGGACATCTCCGATAAAAGTCGATTTTCATTTAACCGCATGGAAAACTGGATATTGGAAAGGGATCGTTTTAGAAAATACGGCTGATATTTTCAACGCGAAGATTCGGAGCGCAAATTGCGGTATCCGGATCATCAATACCACCGCCAATATTACCGGAGTTGAATTTACCGCCAATAAAGTGGGTATTCAGGTGTCAAGTACGGGAACCATTAAGATCTATAGTTGCATATTTCGCGAACACATTACTTATGCCATCAAGGGAGATACCGACGGCCAGTCGGTGGTTATGAACTGCTTTTTTACCGCCAATGCCGTAAATTATTACGATGAAAAAGTGCAAGCGATAACCATCAAGGACCTGAACGCTATCCCCGGCAACAGTGGGAATTGGATGGAGTGAAAATAAACCCCTTGACAACGTTCATTCAATCACCGTATAATAAAAGTAGTCAAATTTTTACTTGAAAGAGAGTCTAAATAAAGGAAGTCAATATGGATCAATTCCAACCGCATACTGAAGATATTGGTGGAGAGTACGTCATCGTCCGGGCTTTGGAGGATGGAGTAACTATCATCGGTTTAACCCGGGGCAAGGATACCCGGTTCCATCATACCGAGAAACTGGACCGGGGTGAGGTAATGATCTTTCAGTTCACCGAACACACCTCCGCCATGAAGATCCGAGGTAGAGCGGATATTTTAACCAAGCACGGCAATGTGAAGAGTGGTAAGGATTTCGAAGAGTAGGGTATAGTCGAGATTATACCAATGGAAAGCGTAGGGTGCAATTAAAATTGCGCCAATAGAATGTGTAGGGTAAAACCGAAGCGAATGGAATAGTAGGACGTAATTTCGGTTGCACCAATGAGAGCAGAGCAAAGTACAGCATAGTTGAGTCCGTGAATTTCTAGTGTATATCACGAAAAATCCACGGAAGTAGAGGCGAGCAGAGTCGATATGGTTTATTAAGACCAGACTTCTTGCAGTCTGGTCTTTTTGCGTTTAAAAGTTAACTAACACGACATGATTGGTATCACAACCACCCATGAATCGGCTTTGGAAAGCCGCATAAACCCATTTTCGTGTTAAGTAATGGTAATGTTCACAATTTTATTGAAGGGAGAGCGGAGATGAGTCGAGAAGCGTTTTTGGAAAGTTTACCATTGGTGCGTCTGGAAGATAAGATGAGTGCGTTTACCATTCGCGGGGTGGAGATTGGCGGTGATAAACCGGTGGTGATTGCCGGCCCTTGCGCGGTGGAATCCGAGGAACAATTACTGCAAATTGCGGCGGTGGTTAAAGCAAGCGGCGCTCAGGGGTTGCGTGGAGGGGTGTTTAAGCCTCGCAGTTCACCGTATAGTTTTCAAGGGCTGGGGAAGGTAGGGCTCAAATACCTGGCTGAAGCCCGGGAAGAGACCGGTTTGTTTACAGTGGTGGAAATCACCGCCGCCGAACAAATCCAGCAGGTCGATGATTACGTAGATTTAATACAAATCGGCGCCCGGAACATGCAAAATTTCGAACTGTTAAAAGCGGTTGGCCGGAGTAAAAAGCCGGTGTTATTGAAACGCGGTTTGTCAGCCACCATTCAAGAACTTCTTCAAGCGGCGGAGTATATTTTGTGCGAGGGTAACTTCCAGGTGATACTGTGTGAACGTGGCATCCGTACCTTTGAACCATCGACCCGCAACACTTTGGACATTAATGCCATTCCATTATTAAAGCAATTCACCCACTTGCCGGTATTTGCCGATCCCAGTCACGGAACCGGCCGGCGCGACTTGGTGACTCCGGTGGCCAAAGCGGTTTTGGCGGCGGGAGCCGATGGTTTAATTATCGAAGTTCATCCCAATCCGGCCGCTGCTTTATCGGATGGATCCCAATCCCTTGATTTTACAGAATTTCAAAACTTAATGATCCAACTTAAACTCCCATCCGAACCGTCAAACGTTTCCCACCCGATCAAAATCCGGCCAACACTTGATAAATTCTCTGAAACTGTTCAAAATTCCGATTACAACTATATTGCGGTTTATAGTGAGCTTATCACTGACTCTGAAACTCCAGTTACTGCCTTTATAAAGCTTACGGAAGGCGAAGAACGCTTTTTACTGGAAAGTGTCGAACGGGGTGAACAACTGGGACGCTATTCCTTCATTGGCTGGAAACCGTTGTTGACTTTCAAAGCCACTGGAAATACGGCAGTTATTAAAACCGAAGGCGCCGGATGCGAAACCATCAATACCGGCGACCCTTTGGCCGAATTGCAGCGTAGGCAAAATTCACTAAAAATAACTCCGATCCAGGGAATGGGAAACTTTTCGGGGGGAGCGGTAGGTTATATCGGTTATGATTACGTCCGTACCATCGAAAAAATTCCGGAGAAAAACTTAAAAACCACCAATGTTCCCGATCTGGAGTGGATGATTCCTAAGTATATAGCCGGTTTTGATCACGTTACTCATAAAGTAATGGTCGTGGTTCTGGCCAAGGTAGATCGTTCCCGGGTTGATGCTTCCTACCAAACTGTGGTTCGGGAATTGGAACAAATTCTAGCCCGGCTTCAAAATGAAATTCACTTAAAACCTTTGGCGAATTTTTCTAGTCATAAACAGACCGGCGATCTTACCTGGACTTCGTCCATGTCCAAACCGGATTTTATGGATAAAGTGGAACGGATTAAAGAATATATTTTGGCTGGGGATGCCTTTCAAGTGGTTTTGTCACAACGTATCTCCAAAAGGTATTCCGAAGATCCTTTTTTATTTTACCGTTTATTACGGACGATTAATCCTTCACCTTACTTGTTTTATCTCGACTTTGGCGATTTTCAAATGGCCGGTTCCTCACCGGAGGTTATGGTCCGTTTGGAAAACGGACAGGTGATTCTTAAGCCCATCGCCGGAACCCGGGCGCGTGGTAAATCCCCGGTGGAAGACGAAGCTCTTAAACAAGAACTTTTGAATGATGAGAAGGAACGGGCTGAACACGTGATGCTGGTGGATTTGGGCCGGAATGATCTGGGGCGGGTTTGTAAATTTGGGACTGTCAACGTGGCCGAATTGATGAATGTAGAATTTTATTCCCATGTTATGCATATTGTTTCCCTGATTCGGGGTGAATTAATCCCTCATTATTCCGGAGTTGAATTATTACGGGCGGTATTTCCGGCCGGGACGCTTTCTGGAGCCCCGAAAGTACGGGCCATGGAGATTATTGAGGAAATGGAGCCCATCCGCCGGGAATTTTACGGTGGGGCGGTTGGGTATTTGGGGTTGAACGGAAATATGGATACATGTATCACCATCCGCACCGTTGTTTTTAAGGATAATCAAGCCCATATTCAAGTGGGGGCTGGGATTGTAGCCGATTCGGTTCCCGAAAAGGAGTATGAGGAAACGATGAACAAGGCCGGCGCACTACTTTCGGCCTTGGCGAAGGCGGAGGGATAAAATGCTGGTTATTATCGACAATTATGATTCATTCACTTACAATTTAGTCCAATACTTTGGGGAATTAAACCATGAATTGGTAACTTCCGGCCATCTGAAAGTTTTTCGGAATGATCAGATAACGGTGAAACAGTTACAAGAGTTACAGCTGGATTCCCTGGTAATTTCACCGGGTCCTTGTACGCCCAAGGAAAGCGGGATCTCCATGGAGGCCATCCGTTGCTTTGCCGGCAGGATTCCCATCCTGGGAGTCTGTTTGGGGCACCAATGCATCGGAGAAGTGTTTGGAGGGAATGTGATCCGGGCTCCCTACCCGGTTCACGGTAAGATGAGCCTTATTCAACATAACCGGCGGGGAATGTTTCAGGATATTCCCGATCCTTTTGAAGCGGTTCGTTACCATTCCCTGGTGGTGGAAAAGGAGAGCTTACCGGCTTGTTTGGAGATTACCGCCCGATGTGAACCGGATCTAATTATGGGCGTGAAACACCGTGAGTATCCGATTTACGGACTGCAATTTCACCCGGAGTCCATCTTTACCGGGGTTGGAAAAAAGCTGCTGGCCAATTTTATGAATGTAGCGAGTTAAGTAAGCCGGGTAAGAAAATGAGAGGAGTGGAGCATAGTGTTGAAAGAGTTGTTAGGGAAACTAATTCAAAAGGAAGACTTGAGTGAAGCGGAGATGGTCCAGGCCACCCATGAGATAATGGGCGGGGAGGCGTCTCCCGCCCAAATCGGCGGTTTTTTAACCGCGCTTCGGATCAAGGGCGAATCAGTGCCGGAGATCGCCGGAGCCGCCAAAGTGATGCGGGACAAAGCGTTAAAAGTTAATTTCACGGCGCCCGTCGTCATTGACACTTGCGGCACCGGAGGCGATGGCTCCAATACATTTAATATTTCCACCACCACCGCTTTTATCGTGGCCGCCGCCGGCATTCCGGTAGCCAAACACGGCAACCGGGCCATGACCAGCCGTTGCGGCAGCGCCGACTTGTTGGAAGCTTTGGGCATCAAGGTGGATCTGCCGCCGGAAAAGGTGGAAGAGTGTCTGCAAAAAGTGGGGATTGGTTTTATGTTCGCGCCGGTTTTTCACTCGACCATGAAAAATGTCATCGGACCCCGCCGGGAATTGGGGTTTCGGACCATATTCAACCTCCTGGGACCGTTAACCAATCCCGCCAATGCCAATTGCCAATTAATCGGAGTTTACCAGCCGGAACTCACCGAGACCCTGGCCCAAGTACTACAACGGCTGGGTGTAAAACGGGCCATGGTTGTCCACGGGAGTGGCGGTTTGGATGAGCTTTCCCTGGAAGGAGTGAATAAAGTTAGCTTCTTAAACGACGGTATAATTGACACTATTTTTGTAAAAGCCGAGGATGTGGGTTTACAAGCCGCGGCCAATCACGAATTACGAGGTGAAGATCCGGTTGAAAACGCCAAATTAACCGAGCGGATTTTAAACGGCTCGGAACAGGGCCCGCGTCTGGAAGTGGTATTGTTGAATACCGCCGCCGCGTTAATGGTGGCGGATGTGGTTTCCGATTTGAAGGCCGGTGTTGCTTACGCCAAAAGACTAATTACCGACGGCAGTTCATATCAAAAATTACGGCAATTGCAACAAGTTGCGGTGTAATTGCGCCAGAATATTGGATTAACGGGGGAACTCATGTTTTTAGACGAAATTTTAGCGGCCAAGAAGGACGAAATCAGAATTAAAAAAGAACAGCAGTCTTATGACTCACTATACCAGCAATTGGATCAAGGGAATATACCGCCGCCTCGTGCTTTTCAATCCAGTATCACCGGAGAGTCCATCCGTTTGATTGCGGAAATCAAAAAGGCGTCTCCTTCGAAGGGATTGCTATGCCCGGATTTTAACCCGGTTATTCTGGCGGAAAGTTATGAAAAAGCCGGGGCGGCGGCCATCTCGATCTTAACCGATGAACGTTTTTTTCAAGGCGCCCTGGCATACTTAACGCAAGTAAAGGCGGCGACTCAAGCCACCCCGGTGTTACGGAAGGACTTTATTATCGACCGTTATCAACTTCCGGAAGCCAGACTACATGGGGCGGATGCGGTATTACTCATTGTGGCCGCGTTGTCCCCGCTGGAATTGGAAAGCCTGATTAAAGAAGCGCTGGCTCTTGGCATGGCTCCTTTGGTGGAGGTTCATAACCGGCCTGAACTGGACGTGGCTCTGATGGCGAATGCCGGAATTATCGGGATCAATAACCGGGATCTGAAGACATTTATCGTAAATATCGAGACGACTTTCGATTTGTTAAAGTACATTCCGGCCGGTAAAACCATCGTCGCCGAAAGCGGCATCAATTGTCGCGCTGATATTGAAAGGATGAACCAGGCCGGTGTTCACGCGGCTTTAATCGGTGAAGCCATCGTTACCGCACCTGATCCTGGTTCTAAAATCAACGAGTTACTGGGGGTTAAGCCATGATACCCGTTAAAATTTGCGGTATCACCAATCTCCGTGACGCGCAAATCTGTATCCGGCATGGGGTAACCGCCTTGGGATTTGTCTTCGCAGAATCCAAACGCCGGGTGAATGCCGCCACTGTTTATGATATCACCCGGCAATTACCGCCGTTTGTTAGCCGGGTGGGTGTATTTGTGGACGAAGACCCATTGGTTATCCGGGATATTTTAAAAGATTGCCATCTGGATCTAGCGCAGCTTCATGGTTCGGAACCGGTGGCGGTCACCGAAATCCTGCCGGGCCGGGTGATTAAAACCTTTAAAGCCGGTAACGAACAGCCGGATCATCCGGAGGTGGCTCGCTGGCGGAATGCTCCGTTACGGGCGGTACTGATTGATACCTATTCATCCGAAGCCGCCGGAGGTACCGGACGGCCCTTTGACTGGGAGTTGTTTAAAGCCTTTCGTTCTTTAGAATTTCCATTAATTCTGGCCGGGGGCTTGGCCCCGGATAATATCCAACGAGCCATTCAACAAGCCCGCCCGGATGCGGTGGATCTGTCCAGTGGTGTGGAAAAGGAACCGGGAATCAAGGAACCGGTTAAAATTAAAGCGTTGATGAATGAAATGCGAATTGATAGGGGTGAATAAATGTTGGCGGAGAATCAACACTGGTTTTTTGGGAATTATGGCGGCCGGTACGTCCCGGAGACATTAATGGCAGCTTTAAATGAACTGGAAGCGGCGTATGCGAAATACAAGGATGATCCGGAATTTATCAGCGAGCTTGACAACTTGTACCGGAATTATTCGGGGAGACCCACTTCGTTATATTTCGCCGAACGTTTCAGCCGGGAACTGGGCCGGGGTAAGGTCTATTTGAAACGGGAGGATTTGAACCACACCGGGGCGCATAAGATTAACAACACCTTGGGACAGATCTTGCTGGCTAAAAGGATGGGGAAAAAGCGGATTATCGCTGAAACCGGCGCCGGTCAGCATGGTGTTGCCACGGCAACGGTGGCCGCGAAATTTAATCTGGAATGTGTGGTTTATATGGGTGAGGTGGATATTGCCCGGCAAGCGCTGAATGTTTTCCGGATGAAACTCTTGGGAGCCGAGGTCAGGCCGGTGACTTCGGGGAGCCGGACCTTAAAGGACGCTACCAATGAAGCAATCCGGGATTGGGTCGCCAATGTGGACGATACTTACTATTTAATCGGTTCGGTGGTGGGGCCCCATCCCTATCCGATGATGGTCCGTGATTTTCAATCAATCATCGGCAAGGAAACCAAAGCCCAGCTTCAATCATTGGAGAATAAGCTGCCCGATGCCGTCATCGCCTGTGTCGGCGGCGGTAGTAATTCCATGGGTATTTTTTACGATTTTATCCCGGAAACACCGGTAAAACTGATTGGAGTGGAGGCTGCCGGAAAAGGCGCCGATACCGGCCACCATGCCATCTCTCTGGGGAAAGGCAAGCCGGGGGTCCTTCACGGAGCTTATAGTTATCTGTTGTCCGACTTTGACGGCCAAATATTGGAAGCCTATTCCATCTCCGCCGGATTGGACTATCCGGGAGTGGGACCGGAGCATAGTTATCTAAAGGATAACGGCCGGGTTAATTATATCTCGGTGACCGACGCTGAAGCCATGGCCGCTTTCGAATACCTGACCAAAACCGAGGGCATTATTCCCGCATTGGAAAGCGCCCACGCGGTGGCGGCGGGAATGGAACAAGCACGGAACGCCGAGCCCGGTGAGATCATTGTGATCAATCTTTCCGGCCGGGGCGACAAGGATATTTATACCGCCGCCGAAGTCATGGGGGTGAAGATATGAACTGGATTCGCCAAACTTTTAATGAGTTAAGGAATACTGGCAAAAAAGCATTTATACCCTATATCATGGGGGGCGACCCGGGCCTCTCCGAAACCGCCCGGGTGATTGAATTATTGGCGGCAACCGGGGCCGATCTGATTGAAGTGGGGGTTCCCTTTTCGGACCCTCTGGCCGATGGACCGGTGATTCAGCAAGCGGGGATTCGTTCCATGCAGAATGGGTGCACGCTGGAGAAGCTACTGCAAACTTTGCAGAATGTAACTCAAAATGTTACCACGCCATTGATTCTGATGATCTATTATAATATGATCTTAAAGCGCGGCGTGCAACGTTTTATGGAAGAAGTGGCGGTTTCCGGCTGCTCCGGTTTAATCATTCCCGATTTGCCGCCGGACGAAGCCGAAGAAGTGATTCAGTTAGCCAATCAATTCTCCATCGGGCTGAATTTTCTGGTGGCCCCCACCAGTTCGGACCAGCGCATTACCTTGGCCGCCCGGGCTTCCACCGGCTTTTTATACGCCGTCTCCCTGAAAGGAGTCACCGGCGTAAGAGACAGCCTGCCTCCGGAATTGCCCGATTTCGTCAGCCGGACCAAAAAGTTGTCCGATGGACCGGTGGCGGTTGGATTTGGGATTTCCACCCCGGAACAGGCGCAAACGGTGGCTAAATTGGCGGATGGGGTCATTATCGGCAGCGCCATGGTGAAAGCGGTGGCCGGTGATCCGAGTTTGAAAGCCTTAAAGAAGCTGGCGGCGGAGTTGCGAGCGGGGATTGGTGTTTAAAGTATTTAAATCGGTATTATTTTATTGGGAAAGTATAATACACATTGAAGACCCTCGCCATAACGGCGGGGGTTTTTAATTCTTTAACATTTTATTTACCGGTTGTTTACTTTAAACAGCTAATTGCTTTAATAAATTATTCCCTAATAAAATAAAAATGTATATTATTGGGTTTGTTAATTTATGAATAATTAAATCAAAATATTTTTTTAGTGGTGACCTGTTCTCTTTATAATCCAATCACCAATAACTTTAAGGGCCGCAGGTGAAATTGTCTCTTCAATCTTAAAATATTCATCCATTAGACCCGTTTGCGCCGTCTGAAATAAATGATTTAACTCGGGTAATTCTATAACCGTTGCATCTTTGTTTTTCCGTAATGCATCACGAATCACTTTTAAATTTTCTTTCGGCGTTACTTGAAGATCTTTTGAACCGTTAATTGCTAAAATAGGACATTTAACTTGGGTTAAGGCCGGTCTAGGATCATATTTGACATAAAACCGAAGCCACGAATTCAATAGGGTTTTCAGATTGGCTTGAATAAAAACTTTTTCCGCACCCAATCCTTTTTTATCTTCCGGGGTCAACTTTTGATAATAATCGGATAAAACATCTTTTAATTCAGCTTCGATTTTATCATTATCCTTGTTCTGCTTTAAAATATAGAATAAATCTTTCGAAAGCTGCAATTGACTTTTGGCTGTTTTATCATCGACTCCGCTTGCTTTCAATATCGCCGCGTTTTGTAGATATAACACCTGGTCGCCCGGTAAGCCCGGTCCGGCCATTATTACCATAAATGAAATATCCTTTGATTTAACCGCAACCAAAGGTGCGATTAATCCACCTTCACTATGTCCGATAATCCCAATATGTTTGGTATCAATTTCCTTGAGCGATTTAAGATACTCTATCCCACATAAAACATCTTCCACGGAATCATCACTCGTAAAACCGTCAAACGATTTTACGGTAGTCCCTCCAACACCCCGATCATCGGTTCGTAACACGGCGATGCCTTTTCTAGTCAGATAATCCGCCAGTACGAGAAATAATTGATGCCCGGAGATATTAGAATTACGTGTTTGTTGACCGGAACCATTGACTAAAATTATCGCCGGATAGGACCCTTTTGTTTCAGGGAGTGTTAAGGTACCCGTAATTGTAATATCAGCTTTCTCGTTTTTATAAACTACTTCTTGTTCCTTATATGGATATGGTTTCTTAGGTTCTTGCGGCCGGTAACCCAAAGTGGCTTGACTGGGTACAATATTGAAGCCCGCTATTTTCTTCGATTCATCAAAAAATATATTGATATCCCCAAGCAGGTTCTCAAACTCACATGTTTTAACGACTTTTATATATGGTTGACTTTTATCGATCTGAGTGTTTACAATCCGTTTAAAAGCGCCCGCTTGGGAAACTACGGTTTTCCAAGTAACTTCAAGTTTTTCCGATGGAAATACTTCCTTCATTTTAGCATCGAAGTCAGCAGTTGCTTCCGAATAATTCTCGATCTCTAATGCATGTACAAAGTTTATTGCTTTATTTAGTATTTGATCATTTTGGGCCGCAATCGTTAACGATATATTAAAAATAATGAACAGTAGACTGCTGGTTAAAAAAATTTTTTTCGCATTTAATTTTTTCTCCCCCTTATCTTGTTCTGAATATACTCACAGAGTTTTTCGGGTTCATCTGTTCCAATAAGGCGAGTCTTGCCATTCTTCATTGTTAAAGCGACCACATTTGTCCCTGAAACATTGTATAATACTCTTCCTGAACTGAAATGAATTCCCGGGGTAATGCTATACCATAATTTTTTAGCGGTTTTACATGAATCTATCTCTGTTAATTCAAATTTGCGGTTTGGAAAACCGGCGGGGCCAAATTTGAGTCTTACAAATTTATCATCGACAACAATTGTTAGACCTGAAAACAATACTAAAATGAAAATGAAAAATACACTAATTGGCAAAAAGGACTTGACAGGACAGTATAAACCCCAAAAACCCGGTATTAAAAATAAACTAAAGAATATAATTATACCCCATCCAATTTGTGTATGCCTATACAAACTAGCCCCTCCTCGAATATGAGTACAATTTTATCCGAACCAGGTTACATCTTCTTCAAATAATTATATTGGTTATATCACAAAAACATTTTGACTCGGGACTGAATTATATTAATAATTAAAGCTATCGAAAGTATTGATTAATAAACTTATTATTATTTTCCCAATCTTAACACAAAGAACTATTACAAGAAATGCAAAATAGACCTTCTTGGAAACGGTTTTCACATAATTCATTAAGGTTAAAAATGGTTTTTTCCAGTTGAATCGGATGAATACTTGGTTGATACCATGATGACCTATGTAATTGGCAATATTTTAGGTTCAGGCCGAATCTTTAAATGGAAATTTTAGAAAATGACTCATTATTACTGACGTCTTTGATGGGTTAAGCTAAACTCTGTTAAATGCCAAATTACGTAGTGGCAATACCGGAGCCAGTTCAGACTTTCAAATATTCTTTGAGGAATTGCTATCCGTTCTGCCTCGAAAGACGAAAATCGGTTATATGCGATGGGACGCCGGATTCAGCGGCAATAATATCTATCAGTTAGCCGAAAAATATGCTCAAAAAACCTATGTCGGCAAGATAAGACTTTATGAAGACCTGGTCAAACATAGTGAATGCTTCATTTGGCAGCTAATTGAATATACCGACACCATCATTGAGGTCAAAAGTTTTAACCACCAAGCGAAAAGTTGGAGTAAACCCCGGCAAATAGTCATGATTCGCTACCGCCCAGTCGATGATGATTAGGTCCAATTATTGCAATTGATTCCCGGAATTATCACCAAGCATGCACGTCAGTTTATTCTTAAATTGAACCAAGGGTACCGCTGCAAAACGATTATCGGCTTATGCGAGAGCGTCTTGCGATACTATCAAAGTTTGCAAATACTTGATTAGCAAATCAAACGTTTTGTTTGGCTCGCTCTTGTAAAGGATATATTTTTAAGAATTGGCTTTAAATACCTGAATACGATACTTTTCTTAGTATTTCATGGGGAATATCACTAAATTTTAACCGGTTTGTTTGCTTGAGCGCTATCTTTTTATTGCATTTTCGAAATTCGGGTTAAAGATTCAAGAAATTTCTTAGGATTTAATAAATAGCAATTTCAAAAATAAACAACGATATCACGGATGACCGTTAATAAAAACTTATGGTTTTATCACAAATCTATAAATAATTGGCAGGGAAACAAGGGAACTAAGCGAATTATTCACGTGTTTATGGATATATCGCCTGAAATAATAACAACACATCAAACAAGGAGAAATCATCATGGAGATTAAATTAAAATACGGTACCAACCCCCACCAGAAACTGGCGCGGATTATTATGGAAGGACCGAATCCGCCTTTAAAACTTTTAAATGGCGCCCCCAGCTTCATTAATATCCTGGACGCCCTCGGAGCCTATCAATTGGCCCGGGAGCTTTACCAAGCTACCGGACAGCCGGGCGCGGCCTCCTTTAAACACGTGAGCCCGGCGGGAGCGGCCATTGCCAAACCGTTATCCGACAGCTTCCGCCAATCCCAATACATGACCGGAAATGAGGATTACTCACCGGTAGCCTTGGCTTACATCCGGGCTAGAGGCGGGGATCGGATGTGTTCCTTCGGTGACTTCATCGGGGTAAGCCATCCGGTGGACATTTCCTTGGCCCAATTCATTAAAAAGGAAGTCTCCGACGGGATCATCGCTCCGGGTTACGATCCGGAAGCTCTGGCCATCTTAAAAGAGAAGAAGAAAGGCGGCTTTTTGGTGTTGGAGATGGACCCAAACTACGAACCGTCGGAGATGGAAACCCGGGAGATTTACGGCATCAAACTGGAGCAAACCCGGAACAACGCCATCATCACCCCCCAGATCTTGAAAGACATTGTTTCCAAGAAAAAGGATATCCCGGCGGATGTGGTCCAAAGCCTGATGGTAGCCACCGTCGCTTTAAAATATACCCAGAGTAATTCGGTGGGGCTAGCCTATGACGGCCAGGTCATCGGCATGGGTGCCGGACAACAGTCCCGGGTCCACTGTACGCGGCTCGCCTGTTCCAAAGCCGATAAATGGCTGTTACAACAGCATCCCAAGGTATTGGCCCTTCAATTTAAGCCGGAACTGGGCCGCCCCGAGAAGGCCAACGTGGTCGACGGGTTTTTATTGTGGGATGAATTATCCGATTGTGAAAAGGAAGACATTTATGCCAACTTGTTGGCCGAGCCGGAACCATTGACTCCCCAGGAACGCCAGGATTGGATCAAACAGTTTACCGGGATCGTGTTAAGCTCCGATGCCTACATTCCCTTCCGGGATAACATTGATCGCGCACAACGCAGCAATGTCCAATATGTGCTCCATGCCGGCGGTTCACTCAGGGATGAGGACGTAACGGCGGCGGCGGATCAATACGGGATGGTTATGGTACATTCGGGATTGCGGCTGTTCTTGCATTAAACCCCGATTCGGCAAGTCTTTATTTTAACACGAAAATAGGTTCATGCGGCTTTTCCAAAGCCGATTCATGT
>JAEZJQ010000030.1 GCA_023436305.1 Bacillota bacterium | reverse complement strand
CATATAAACCCCATCCCTCCCATACAATCCTACTTAGGAGGGAATATAGTGAAACTGCGCCCCAATTTACGAAACTTCCTCTACCTTGCCGGCTCGGGACTCATCATTCAATTGGCCGGCACCGTGTACCGGATCTGGCTGGCCCGGCAGATCGGTCCCGAGGGTTTGGGCATCCTGCAAATGGTTTACCCCATATACCGTTTATTAAGCGGTTTGGCTACCATGGGACTCCCGCTGGCCTTAATCAAGTGGATCTCCGAATACATGACGGTTCGTGAATATCATAAAATCACCGGCTTACGCAAGTGGTCGGTGAAAATCACCCTCATCAGTTCCATTATCATCGCGGTTCTTTTATATCTATTCGCTCCGTTATTGGGAACATCGGTATTCACCGATAGGCGGGTCATCGAGGCGTTATCCGTGGTGGCTTTTGCCATACCGTTCTCAGCATTATCCGCCATTTACCGGGGATACTTTCAAGGATTCTCCCGGATGGCCCCCACCGCCACCTCCGAGATTACCGAACAAGCGGCGGAAATATACACTACTTTTCTATTCACCACGGTTTTCCTTTCCTGGCCGCTCCTTTCAAATTATACCGCCCCCGTTACCGGCCTCACCGTGGGAGAAGTGGTCTGTCTCCTGACCTTGCTGGTCTTTTTACGCATAGCCCCGGCCAAAACACTTCCTGTTCAAAATACCCCTCTCCCTGATACCAATATGGCCCTGCCGGAGCGGGGAATTTTTCGTTACGCCTGGCCTTTGCTGCTCAACCAGATCATTCTCTCCATCAGCATGGCCAGCGAGGGCATAATCATTCCCCGGCTGCTAATATCCGCCGGTCATTCAGCCGCCGCCGGCACCAGTTTGTTCGGGCAGTTAACCGGCATGGCCGAACCCGTCGCCTACTTTCCTTTAATTTTCCTGGCGCCGCTGGGGCCGGTGCTCTCGCCCCAGATCAGCGCCGCCTTTAAAACCAAATCGTTTTCGATGATCCAACAGAAAATCTCCCTGTTTTATCTGGCCGCCACCGGATTATCCCTGATCAGCTTCTTCATTATTTTCGGCGCGGCTCCGTTTCTGTCCAAAACGTTATATAACTCGGCGGCCCCGGCGCACCTCATCCGGCTGATGGTCATCGGGTTGCCGTTTACCGCCATTGCGGTTTTAAATACAACCATTTTATCCGCCGTAGGCGCTACCGATAAGATACTTTGGATCAGCACCGGCTCGGTGGGCCTGAAAACCTTGGCCCTGGTGTCGCTAACCCCTTTAATCGGCATTCAGGGCGCCGGGTGGGCTATCAATATGACGCAGATCTTCCTCTGCCTGGCCAGTATGGCCGAAGCCCGGCGGGTGTTGAAAGCGCCCGGCGCATTAAGTTTCCCCAGATGGACGCAGCCGTTCCGCTTCCTAAAGCAACTCCATTAACGATTAAGGGCCGGTCCGGCAAATCGTTGCCAATCCAAACCCCCGCCAGAAGCTCCTCCGTGTATCCGATGAACCAGCCATTGGTATTATTATTGGTAGTCCCCGTTTTCCCGGAGGCCGGCGTCCCGATATTGGCCCGGATACCGGTACCCCGGGTAATCACCCCGGCCATCATCGAGGTTAAGTCGGCGGCGGTACGGGATTCAATGACTTTCTCCCGGCTCATCCTCCCGTGGTAAATAAGTTTGCCGCGATGATCATAGGCTCTTAAAATGCCGAACGGTATGGTCCGGATTCCCTGATTGGCCAGGGAACTATAGGCCCCGGTCAATTCCAGCAAATTCACGCCCTTGGTGAGTCCACCCAGAGCCAGCGGCGCCAGTCCAATGTCATTCAACTCGCCTTCCGCCACTAAACTTTCCACCCCCATCCGTCTCGCCAGGGCATAAACATTTCCCGGCCCCACTTTTTGCGTTAATTCCACCGCCACCGTATTCACCGAGTCTTCCAGAGCCTCCCGCAAAGTAATGGGACCCCGGTATTTGTTATCATAATTCTGCGGCCGCCATTTTTTTCCGTGAACATCAATTTCCAGCGGTTCATCCACAAATATGCTATCCGGCTGGTATCCCGCCTCTAAGGCCGTGGCAAATAAAAAAGGTTTGATGGCCGAACCGGGCTGCCGGTAAATCTGGAAAGCCCGATTGGCTTCCGCCGCCGAATAACTCCGCCCCCCCACCAGGGCTAAAATCTCTCCGGTTCTGGGTTCAAGCGCCACCATCGCTCCCTGCGGTTGCATAACGCCCCACCGATCCCGTCCCGCCGCCGGGAGAGCTTTGATAGCGGCTTCCGCCGCCGCTTGAATCCGGCGATCCATGGTGGTATAAATCCGTAACCCCGAAGAGCGCAAATAATTTTCACTATATTGCGTTTTCCGGCTTAAAAAGTTAATGGCGTAATCGGCGAAATACGCTCCCACATACGGCGTCCCCGGGTTGGCCAATTTGGCCAGGGGCTGCTTGATGAGGGAATCATACTCCGCTCGGTCCAGATACCCGTATTTGGCCATCAGGCCCAAAACAAGATTCCGCCGTTTTAGGGCCGCTTCCGGATGGCGAAACGGCGAATAATACTCCGGGCCGCGGGCCAGGGCCGCCACCGAAGCGCTTTCAGTAATGCTTAAATCGCGGACATCCTTGCCGAAATATAATCGGGTGGCTCCCTGAACCCCCCAGGTGCCATGTCCCAAATAAATGCTGTTTAAATAAAACTCCAGAATCTGCTTTTTGCTGTATTGCTGTTCAATCCGGATCGCATAGGCCATTTCCCAGATTTTGCGCAGAAAATATTTCTCCTGGGTAAAAAACAACGTTTTAACCAACTGCTGAGTAATGGTACTCCCGCCTTGAGCCTTGCTCCCCGTCCGGATGTCATGATAAAGCGCCCGGAACACCCCGCGAAGATCGATCCCTTTATGCTGGTAAAACCGGTTATCCTCCGTGGCAATAAACGCTTCCTGCAGGCTTTTCGGAATCGTGTTAATCGGCGCCCATAACCGGGTTTTGGAATACATCGTCGCCACCGGTTCGCCATTCCGGTCGAAAACCGTTGAGGCGACTTTGCTTTTTTCCAGTTCCGCCCTAAGGTTTAACCGCCACACCAATGGGTTGAAGAAGATTAAACCAATTAAAACAGTTCCCCCCAATAAAAAAAGCCCCAGCAGCAACCGGATAAACCCATTGGGTTTACGCGGCTTCGGCGGCCGGCGATAATGCTTTTTACGCGGTTTGGCCAAATAAAATCACCCTGTTATAGTTTTAACAGGGTGGATTAGAAAATACTCTTTTTTATTTCCCTCAATCATCGCCACCATTCAGAAAAAGCTCAAAATTCCCAGCCAACTTCCCGTTCCAAAAACAGATTCGGATCCACCGAAGTTTCCCCCACCCGGAAAGTAAGATGGAGATGCGGACCCGTCGATAAACCGGTGGAACCCACCAGGCCAATGGCTTCCCCTTTCGAGACTTGGGACCCATCCTGGATTTTGATGGCCGAAAGATGGCAATAGCTGGAATACAAATCCAACCCGTGATAAATAATGACGGTAAGTCCGGTGACATATAAATTACCGGCGAACACCACCCGGCCGTCATTGGTAGCCAATACCGGCGTTCCTTGAGGGGCCGCGATATCGATCCCCGAATGCCGGCCGTTCGGAACATTATTTACATACCTGGTGAAACCGAATTCAGTGGTGATGGTCCCCTTGGACGGCCAGATGAAAGGGCCTCGCCATAACGGCGTTTCAGCTTCCAGCATCGCTTTTTTCCGGGCTTCCTGGGTTTTCCGGGTATCCGATTCCTGATTCGGCGTCGTTAAAATCGACTTTCGTTTCTTCTCCGCCATGAAGACCCGGCTTTCCGGAAATTTGCGTTCCGTGACCTGAATTTGGTATAAAGCGGTGATCACTTTTTGATCTTGCCCGGTGATTTCCACTCCCAAAGGGTAGAGATCCGGATCTTTTAAATAGCTTGCGGCCATCAAGCCCATAAACGTCCTGTCGGCGCTCCCTTGAAGCACCTTGGAAGCCCCCTGGAAAATCACCCGCACCGTCGATTCCGGCGCCGCCTTTACTTTGATCTGAAAAAAATCCCCCGGTTTCACGCTGGTGGCGGATAAGGCAATCTCCGGCTCCTCCGCTGCGGCTACCGGTAGAAATATTCCACCGAGTATTAATACGCCAAACAACAATCCCAACCAATGGCTTTGATTTTTCATCCGTATATCCTCACCCGTCATCGAAATCCTGATACTTACTAATAAATTCGGCAGATTCGGGGAATTTCTTTGCGGAAAAAATTTAAAAATATTGGGATTTATCATTTCTCGGCCAGTGAATTGTTGGAAATAAAGCCGTTGTGGCCATTTATTGTTGAATGGAGTCCATTGATGAACCACGAATCACGACGAATCGTACGAAAATATATATCGAAATAAAAATTGCGCCAAAACGGTTGAAATGTTACAATGATGATTGGCGAACATCCATTCGGCCACACATTGTTTTTTATGGATGGAGGAAACCATCATGACCATAAAGTCCGAAAAATCCGAAGTTAAAATCGGGGTCCGGGATCTGCTGGAAGTCATCTTTAACCCAAAGGACCTAAATACTACCTTCTTCCCGGCCACTCGCGGCCAGGAAGGCAGTGAAGGACACCAATTTTTGCGTTCCCAACGCCCGCCGGGATACCGTTCGGAGGTGGCCGTGGAATTCCCCTACGAAACCGCCGACTATCGTTTGCTGGTACGGGGCCGCATTGACGGCGTCTTGGAGTCGGATACCGGGGTGGAGATCGAGGAGATCAAAACCACCTATACTCCCGTCAACGACCTGTACCGGGGACAGAACCCGATTCATGAAGCCCAGTTGAAATTGTATCTTTACTTTGTAATGGTTCAAAACCCGGACATTGAGGTTACCGGAAGATTAACCTATTTAAACCTGGACGATTTAAGCGAACGTTCCTTCCCAATGTCCATTTCACCGGATGAAGGCGCAGCGTTCTTCCTTTCCCTGGCCGATGCTTATCTGTCGCACTTACGGAATCATGATGGATGGCGCCGGATCCGCAACGATTCCCTGGCCAATCTGTGGTTCCCGTTCACCGACCCCCGCCCGGGCCAGACTGAACTGATGGATATGGTTACCCTGGCCCTGGAACAAGAGCGGGACTGTTTTGCCGAAGCGGCTACCGGTATCGGCAAAACCATTGCCGTACTTTATCCTTCCTTGAAACATTTGGCCGAAAGCAACCGGATTAACCAGATCTTTTTCCTCACCGCCAAAACCGCCGGGAAGGAGATCCTGAAGAAAACATTGCATAACCTTATGAAACAAGGCTTGCGCTTGCGGACCGTTTTTATCGAAGCCAAAGCCCGGGTCTGCCAGGCGGCGGAAGTCAAATGCCATCCGCTCTATTGTACTTACGCCCGGGATTACTACACCAAAGTTAAAGAAATTATCCCACCCATTTTGGAAAAAGAACTGATGACTCCGGAACTGATTATGGACTGTGCCCGTGAACATCAGGTATGCCCCTTCGAGTTATCGCTGGATCTCTCCCTCCATGCGGATTTAATTGTTTGTGATTACAACTATGTCTTTGATCCGGGCGTCTTCTTGCGGCGCTTCTTTTTGAATACCGGGCGCAAGGACTTTCTGTTCCTGGTGGACGAAGCCCATAATCTGGTTCCCCGGGGCCGGGAGATGTATTCGGCCACCCTCTCCCAACGGGAACTGGCCCGCTTTCAAATTGAAATTGGCGCCGCCAATGAAAAGATGGCTTCCGCCTGTACCGCCATTGATGAGTTCTTCCGGGTCTGGCGCCATGAGATGCAGCAAGAGCGACGGCCGGGCATCCTCCTGTCCCACCTGCCCGATCTATTGTTACCGGCGCTGGAACGGTTGGTCGCCTTGTTGGAATTATTTTTAAAACAAAATCCAGCTCCGAAAATCAGGGAACGAGCCCAAGAATTTTATTTCAGCTTGACCGCTTTCACCCGGATCGCCGCCCTGGTTAACAAGGAATATGCCATCTATGTGAAACAAGATGAGGACCTGAAGGCGCGTGAGCCAAGTCCCGGTCCGGAGTCCGGGGCCGCTGAACCGGCGGAACCGTGGGTTCATTTACGTTTATTTTGTCTCAATCCGGGTCCTTTTCTCCGGCCCAGGCTCGATCAAGGCCGGGTGGCGGTCTTTTTTTCAGCCACCCTCTCGCCTTTCGATTATTTCAGGGAACTGCTGGGAGGCAGCCCGGACTCGTTCAACATACGGCTCAGTTCTCCATTTCCCCAGGAAACCCGCTTGTATTTTCAAGTACCGGGTATTGACACCCGTTACCGGTTGCGGAGCCAGTCCGCCGGGATGTTGGCCCGCTGTATTTCGGAATTGGCCACCGCCCACACCGGCAATTATCTGATTTTTTTCCCGTCTTACGCTTATCTGCAAGCGGTCTTGCCGTTAGTTAAACCATTATTGGCGGGTAAAGCCACCCTCTTCATACAAAGTCCCTCCATGAGCGAGTCTCAAAAACAGGAATTCTTGCGCGGAATTACCGGCGCCGGAGCGGCAACGGCCAACAACCGGTCCAATGTGGGATTAGCCGTTCTGGGTGGAATTTTCGGCGAAGGCATCGATCTGCCGGGCGAACAACTGGTGGGAGTCATGGTGGTTGGACCCGGTTTACCGGTGGTCAGTGATGAACAGGAACTAATCCGCAGGTACTTCGAAGAACGCAATAGCCAGGGTTTTCTGTTCGCTTATCTGATCCCGGGACTAATCCGGGTTATCCAGGCTGCGGGCCGGGTTTTCCGCACCCCGGATGATAAAGGAGTGGTCATGTTGGTGGATGATCGCTTTTTGCATGAAAATTACCAAGAATTGCTGCCCACCGACTGGTTTATGCCGGGCCGTCCTTTCTCCATCCCCGAATACCGGAAGGCGTTATTGGATTTTTGGAATGATTGAGGCATAGCTTCATGGGCCTCTTAGGAATGTACTTTAACCCCAATTTCCGCCAGGATCGCTTTCCCATGACGGCTCCACTGATCGTCTTTCGGCCATAGCTCCAGGGTGATTACCGGAATATTCCGTTCCCGCCCAAAATATGTGCCCAGCGACCCGGGAGTGTCATACCCCAGATCAGCCATTACAGGCATCCCATTACCCGCGCCAATCCGGGCCGCCACTTCAGCCCCCGGCCCGTCATAATTTACGCAATTCAGATCCCCGTGAAAGGTAATAATTAAATCCGGATGATATTCATCCGCAACTTTTAAAATCGCCCTGGTCTCCGGCTCCGAAGCAGCCAACCTCCCCGGATTATAGCGACGGGCCAGCCGGTGGGAACGAAAGTTACGCGTTGGAAAATTCCGGTTGATATCGATTTGATTGGCGTTCCGGCGCGTACTGGCTTTAAAACCGTCCGGATTGGCCACGGGTATTAAGACCACCCTACCCTCAAAATCCGCTATGGAAAGCGGCCGAAGATAGTTCAACAAGGCTCGTGCTAAAACCACTCCCGCCGTTTCGTTTCCATGAACTCCTCCGATGACTAATGTACAGCGCTCGCCAACGCCGAATTCATAAACCTCAATCAAACGTTTTCTCACCGAGAAAAAGGTCTGCTTCTTGATAAGCGCCGGAAGAGTTCCGGCTCCCGGTGGCGCCATGGCAACTACTCCTTTGTTTTGGCCGTTCTCGGAGCTAGGCGAGGGTAAGCGTTCATGAGCCCTCGCCGTTGGACACAACTCTATCAATAAATACGCTCCTCCCGCCGGCAACATACCAAAACCCAGCGAAAACATTAAGAATCCGGCTAAAATGTGGTAAAATCTTCGATGTTGTTGAAAAATAGTTCGTTTTGAATTCATCAATAAACTCCTTGCAAAAAATTACGCCCATAGCAGGAAGAATCATCAAAATCATCGAAAATTAAATAAGTGATACATATGTGAGGAGGTTACGGCTTGAAAAAAAGTTATTGGAGTTTCCTGGTATTGTTCTTACTACTCACCGGACTCACGGAACCGGCTTTGGGAAACCTGGAGGGCGCTTTGGAATGCCGGTATACCAATAATCAATTGGCCTACTCTCTTAAAGGAAACTATTGGTTTACCAACCGCCTTGCCGTATCCGGCAGCTACGGTCTTCAAGATCATAGCCTCTCCGCCGCCCTTCTCTATAAAACCAACTCTTCCTTTAACGGAACGACTACATATATGGGCCTTGGCGTCCGGGATCTTAATGATAGTTATCATTCGGGGCTGGATGTATCCCAGAAAATTGAGCTTACCGTCGGCGCCGGATATAATTTATCGAAAATCATTCCCGGCCTTTCGGTCTCTCTGGAAGCCAAAATGATTCCCAGCCAATTATTTAATGGAAGTCAATCCAGTAACGGCTTTACTCCCGTCCTGGGGGGGGCCGTCAGTTATCGTTTGCAGGACTGGCGAAGTCCCGGCGGCAGCCCTTCGGAAACGCCCACGGACAGTGAAATATACCTGTTGGCCAAATTGATTACCGCCGAAGCCGGTGATGAACCTTACGACGGCCAGGTAGCCGTAGGGGCGGTAGTGCTTAACCGGATCCGAAGCGGTGAATTTCCAACCACAATTCGTGAAGTCATTTACCAGCCCGGCCAATTTAGCAGCCTTCCCAAATTGCCCACCATCACTCCCTCCTCCTCTTGTATGAGGGCAGCTCAAGATGCGCTAAATGGTGTTGATCCTTCCCGGGGCGCGCTCTATTTTTACAATCCGGCCCTTTCTTCTCCGGAGGGTTTGCGGTTTTTTGCCACAGCCAATTTAAGAGTGACGATCCGGATTGGCAATCATGTGTTTTTAAAATAGATAAAAAATATTTTTCCAAATAACCAGGATTTGATTATAAACTATTTTATTATAAAAGACGATAATTAATATATATGTAATATATGTATTAAAATTGATGATAAAAATGAATTTTTTTATCTATTTTTCATACTGTGGAGTTGCACGTTGTCATGGGTAACCCGAAACGGCTCATCTGGGGAGATAATGAATGGTTTTACATACTTCTACAACAGCCAAACCAAAAACGCCGCTACCCACCATTGGATTATTCATGGATTGGCTGGATAACCAATACAAACTTGATTTTTTGAATGGGGCCGGTGACTATGCCCGAAAACATCGGATTAATCTGTTATGCTTTGAAGGCGGTTGCATTCATTCCAGCCGGGAATATGAAGCCCAGCGAACCATCCTGTTTGATCTGGTCGATGGGGAAAACGTGGATGGTTTAATTATCATGTCCGCGGTCATCGGACACTTTACCAATACTGAAGCCATCGCCGAATTTTGCCGGCGTTACCATCCCATTCCGGTGGTCAGCATCGCCATGGAATTTGAGAACATACCTTCTCTGTTAAACGATAACATCGCCGGTATGCGGGATTTAATGAACCATCTTATCGAAGTTCACGGTTTTACCCGATTGGCCTTTATCACCGGTACCGCCGGTAATCAGGACGCTTTGGAAAGGTATTGGACCTTTCAAACTGTATTGCTGGAACACGGTATTACCCCCGACGAAAATCTGGTTGTCCAAGGTGACTTCACCAAGCAATCCGGAATGGACGCCGTGAAAACACTCATCGATGAACGCAAATCCAGTTTTGATGTGATTGTGGCGGCCAGTGACGACATGGCGCTGGGGGCATTGGACGAACTCAACGCCCGGGGAATCAAGGTTCCCGAAGATGTAGCCCTGGTTGGTTTTGACAACCTGGAAATGGCCAGTTACTCATCACCGGCTTTAACCACCGTAGCCCAACCTTTCTATGAACAGGGTTGGCGCGCGGCGGAAATGATCTGGAATTGCATTCAACAAAAAGCGGTCCCCTTACAGGTAAAAATACCGACCAAATTAATTTTACGCGAATCCTGCGGCTGCTTCTCGGAATTAACCTCCAAAGCCGCCGGTGGGGGCATCGCCGGGAATGACCCGGCTCACTCGGACTTCATCAAGCAAAAAAAGCAAATTGGGGACGAGATTATCAAAAACACCCGTTATCTTTTTTCGGATAATAAAAGCAACCTATATATTCAACTCATCGAACAAATGCTGGAGGCTTTGTGGAACGAATTCGAAAACAACCATAAAAATGGTTTTTTAAATATATTTTCCAAGATATTGCGCCAGGCCGCCAGTGACCATATGAATTTGTTCTTATGGCAAGAGGTTCTCTCCGAAGTACGCCGCTGTTGCTTGCCATATCTCTCCGACCCCGCCGTTTTAGCCCGGGCGGAAAATTTATGGCATCAAGCCCGGATTATCATCGGTGAAATGGCCATCTCCAAGGAGAAACGCCGCATTCATGATTCACTGGAAAGCAACCAGTTACTGAACTTAATCCGGGAAGAATTGTTGGTCACCTTAAATATGAACGATTTGTTGAATGTCCTGCCGAAAAGGTTGCCGCAAGCCGGAATCAAAAGCTGTTATATGTCGGCCTTTAACGATGGCGATTCCACCCCCTATCTCAATTCCCGGCTGCTCCTGGCCTTTGATGAAAATGGATCGGTTCCCATCGATGACCGGACTGCAGTTTTCCCCTCCCGCCAATTAATCCCCAAACATATCTTGCCGGATGACAAACAATATATCATGATGGTAGTCTCTCTGAACTTCACCCAAACTCAATTTGGATTTATTCTTTTTAATATTGATTTAAATAATGCCCATATTTGCAGCGACCTCCGCCGTATCCTGTGCAGTGTCTTGCGAGGAGTAACCCTCTTCAATCAAATCCAGGAGCAGGCCAAGTACTTGGTGGCGGAACAAGAACACCTCAAAAACGAGGCCGAATTAAGAAAAGTCATTGAAGGATTCATTAAAACCATCGCTCTCACCGTCGAAACCAGAGATCCTTATACAGCCGGGCACCAGTTCCGGGTCGCCGATCTGGCCTGTGCCATCGGCGCTGAAATGGGGCTATCCAAAGAACAGATGGAAGGGTTACGGATGGCTTCCATCGTTCATGATTTGGGCAAAATATATATCCCGGTGGATATTTTAAATAAACCGGGCCGGTTAAAGGATGTTGAATTTAGCTTAATTAAAAATCATCCCGAAATTGCCTATAAGATTTTAAAATCCTTTGAGTTTCCATGGCCCATCGCCCAAATCATTTTGCAGCACCATGAACGATTAAACGGTTCGGGTTACCCTTCCGGATTGAAAAATGATCAGATCAATTATATTGCCAAAATATTGGCCGTGGCAGATGTTATTGAAGCCATGGCTTCAAATCGCCCCTACCGGCCTGCCTTGGGCATCGATGCCGCCTTAAACGAAATCGCCGATCATCGGGGTGTGCTTTATGACCCGGATATCGTCGACACTTGTTTATACTTGTTTCAGGTTAAAAATTACCAATTTAGTGAAAACTTATCTTTTCAATAATTCAAAACTCATCATTCGAAACTCCAATATCACAATACGGCGCTTTACATCGCAACCCGGAATTCGCACCCTTAAAATTTAAATTTGAAACTCAAAACTTTTACCCTTCAATCTTTAACTTTTAACGAATAAAGACGATATCTAATATATAATATAGGCTCTAAAATTAAAGTATTGGATTTTCAGCATTGTTTTTAAAAATACTTATTTAGAGAGATTAATCATGGATTCACACAGTAAATCATCCCCCAAACCAAAAAAAAACCTCCCGACCATCGGCTTACTGGTTGATTGGTTAAACACCCAATATCAACAGGATATTTTAAGCGGCGCCTCCGACTTTGCCCGGGACCAAAAGATTAACCTGCTATGTTTTGAAGGTGGCTGTATCTTTTCCAGCCGCGAGTATGAAGCGCAACGAACCCTCCTCTTTGATCTGGCAGGCCCCGAGAATGTGGATGGTTTAATTATTATGGCGGCCAGTATCGGGCATTTTGCGAGTTTTGAAATGATCAAGGACTTTTGCGCCCATTTTTACCCGATTCCAGTCGTGACTATCGCCATGGATTTTGACGGCATTCCCTCCGTCTTAACGGATAATACGGTAGGTTTTCGTGATTTGTTGGCGCACCTTATTGAAGTTCACGGATTTACTAAATTGGCTTATATCGGGGGTCCGGCTGATAACCGGGACGCCGTGGAACGATATCAAATTTTTCAAGATGTATTGCGGGAATATGGCATAATACCCGATGACAACCTGGTGGTTCAAGGGGATTTCACCCCACTATCCGGGAGGAACGCCGTTAAAACATTGCTTGATAAAAGAAAAGCCCATTTTGAAGTAATTGTGGCGGGTAATGATGATATGGCCCTGGGAGCTCTGGACGAACTCAATATCCGGGGGATTCAGGTTCCCGAAGATATTTCCTTAGTTGGTTTTGACAACTTGGAAATTGGCAGTTACGCATCCCCCCCTTTAACCACCGTGGATCAGTCTTTTTATGAACAAGGCCGCCGGGCGGCCCAAATGGTATTGGATTTAATCCAGCATAAAATAATTCCCGCGCAAGCCAAGATTCCCACCCAATTAATCATCCGCGATTCCTGCGGTTGTTTTTCCGAATTAACCTCCAAAGCCGCCGGAGGGGGAATCCTGATTAATCATCCGGTTATGGTTAATTCACTGCTAATGAAAAACAAAAAGCAAATCTTGGCCGAGATTTATCACAATATCCGTCATTTATTCGCCAATGGCAAATCCAACCGCTATATACAATTAATAGAGCCAGTGCTGGACGCGTTGTTTCATGAATTGGAGAACCAGCAGAAAAACGGCTTTTTAAAGACATTCTCCAGGGTATTACGGCAAACCGTGAGGGATGAACTAAGTTTGTTCAAATGGCAAGAGATCCTCTCCGAATTACGCCGCAGTATTTTACCATACATCTCCGATCCCGCGGTCTTAAACCAAGTTGAGAATTTATGGCACCAAGCCCGGGTACTCAGCGGAGAAATGGCTATATTGAAGGAAAGACGCCGGATCCACGAATCGTTGGAGAATAACGACATCTTAAACCTGATCCGGGAAGAACTATTATTTACTTCGAATATGGCTCATTTAATTGAAGCCCTGGCCAAACGGCTCCCGCAAACCGGGTTGAAAAGCTGTTATATGTCGGCGTTTAACGATCCGGATCACACCTCATATTTGACTTCCAAACTGATTCTGGCTTTTAACGAACAAGGACAAATTCCCACCACCGGGCAGAATCCGATCTTTCCTTCCCGCCAATTGATCCCCGGCCATATCTTACCCACGAACAAGCCGTATAACATGGTTGTGGTTTCGCTTACTTTTGCACAAACTCAATTTGGATTTGTGCTTTTTGATATCGGCTCAAATAATGTAAGCATTTGCAGTTCCCTCCGCCGTATCCTGTGCAGCGCCATTCAAGGAGTCACCCTGTTCAATCAAGTACAAGAGCAAGCCAAATACCTGGCGGCGGAACAAGAGCACCTCAAAAACGAGATGCAATTACGAAAAGTCATTGAGGGCTTCATTAAGACTATTGCGCTCACCGTGGAAACCAGAGACCCTTATACTGCCGGGCACCAGTTCCGGGTTGCCGAATTGGCCTGCGCCATTGGCAGTGAGTTGGGGCTTCCCAAGGAACAGTTGGAGGGGCTCCGCATGGCGGCCATTGTTCATGACCTTGGCAAAATCTATGTTCCGGTGGACATCTTAAACAGACCGGGCCGCCTGCGGGATGTGGAATTGAATCTGATTAAAATTCACCCTGAAATCGCCTATGATATATTAAAATCCTTTGACTTTCCGTGGCCCATTGCCCAAATCATTTTACAACACCATGAACGGTTGAATGGCTCGGGTTACCCTTCAGGCTTACAGAGCGATCAGATTATGTTTGAATCCAAAATCATGGCGGTGGCCGATGTGATCGAAGCCATGGCCTCGCACCGGCCCTATCGGCCTGCTCTGGGAATAAATATTGCTTTAAAGGAGATATCCGATAAGCGCGGGATTCTTTATGATCCTGATGTAGTCGATGTTTGTTTACGACTGTTTCAGGTGAAAGGTTATCAATTAAGCGAGCAATCCTGGTTCTAAAACAATGGATCATCTTTTTTAAATTAACAGTTTGTGAAATAAATAACAAAAATACTTGACTAATTTTTGATTTTCATATATTATTTAATTAGTTTTTGTGAAAGTTTTAACAAAGCATGTATCCTATCTTATAAAAAAGATTTGCTATGCCGACGCTAATACATCGTTATGAAACACTTAATCATAAGTGGATGATATGTTTGGAAAGATTATAAACTTTTATTGGCGTCATCTTTGTGAAATGCATAACAAAGTATTGTGACATTCCTTGTGATAAATATCCCCTTCAATCGGTTATAAAAACAAATAATACACGCTGGATTCTTTGGAAAAAACACTGAGGCCGGTGGATATTTGTGAAAATTATAACATATTGAAGCATTCGCTTTAGTCGAAATTATCTCCGGGTGGTTTGCTGAAAATGCAAGCTGTTTTGGGATAATTATATATATCATTAATTAAATACGAAGAAAAGAAAGGATGCCAATGCCGACACCACTTGAGATCGTCCAAAAGAAACGCGCGGATGCAATTGGCCGGATAAACGGCAAAAGCTGCCATACCTCCAAGATAGTTCATGTTGGGATGGCAACCTGCGAAATAGCCGCCGGCTCGAACGAAGTTATGGAAGTTTTCCAGGAAGCCATCAATAACGGGCTTACCGGAGTATCTCTCCACCAAAAAGGTTGCGTAGGGAGATGCAATTGCGAACCTACGGTGGAAATCATCGAAGAAGGCAAGATTCCTGTCAGATACGGTAAGGTCACCAAAGATATCGCCCGGCAAATCGTCGAGCGCCATCTCAAACAAGGTGAGATTGTTGAAGAATGGCTTATTAATTAGAAAGGAAACTGAAAATGCCGGCAGAATATATTATCACTTTATGTAAAGGGCCCTCATGCAAGCATCGGAAATCGGAAGAACTGAGGGCGGCCATTGAAAAGGAACTTGAAAAGCAGTCTTTATCCGATAAGGTTCGTATCAGCATCTCCGGTAATTTGGGGATGTGTGAACATGGACCGATCATGGTTATCAACCCGCCCTATACAATTTACGGCAATATTACGGAACAGGATATCCCTGAAATTATCCGGGAGCATATTGTAAATAAGCAGCCTCTCAAGCGTCTTATCGTGAATGAAGACCATCTTTACAACCGGTTTTTCAAAGTATTCGGGGATGATAATTATTTTGGAAGACAGATGCGCATTGTATTACGCAATTGCGGCATCATTGATCCGGAGAATATCGATGACTATTTATCGGTTAGAGGATATGAAGCATTAGCCAAGGTTTTAACCGAGATGTCACCGCAGCAGGTGATTGAAACCATAAAAAAATCCGGCCTGCGTGGCCGGGGAGGCGCCGGGTTCCCCACTGGAGTTAAGTGGGAACTTACCGCACGCGAGAATAGCGACGAAAAATTCGTGATTTGTAATGCTGACGAAGGTGATCCCGGCGCATTTATGGACCGCAGTACCATTGAGGGAGATCCACACACTCTTATCGAGGGAATGATCATCGGTGGTTACGCCATCGGCTCCCGGAAAGGAATTATCTATATCCGGGCCGAATATCCTCTAGCGGTTAAGCGGCTGGAAAAAGCCATCGCCGATGCCCGGAAGGAAGGTTTTCTGGGAACGAACATCCTAGGTACGGACTTCTCCTTCGATCTTGAAATCCGTTTAGGAGCCGGCGCTTTTGTCTGCGGCGAGGAAACCGCGCTAATCCATTCCATTGAAGGCCACCGCGGCATGCCCCGGCCAAGGCCTCCATTTCCCTCGGTGCAGGGGCTTTTTGACAAACCCACGTTGATTAACAATGTGGAAACTTGGGCCAACATTCCGGTCATTATTGTTGACGGCTCGGATTGGTTCAGTTCCATTGGCACCGAAAAAAGCAAAGGCACCAAAGTTTTCGCCCTGGCCGGTAAAATCAATAATACCGGACTGGTGGAAGTGCCCATGGGGACTACTTTACGTGAAATTATCGATGATATCGGCGGCGGTATCCCCAATCAAAAGAAATTTAAAGCGGTACAAACCGGAGGACCTTCCGGAGGATGCTTGCCGGAACAATATCTGGATACTCCCATTGATTACGATTCATTGGCCAAAGCCGGTTCCATCATGGGTTCCGGCGGAATGATTGTCATTGATGAAGATTCTTGTATGGTGAATATCGCTAAATTCTTTTTGGAATTCACCCAGAATGAATCCTGCGGCAAATGTACTCCCTGCCGGGAGGGGACCAAACGGATGCTGGAAATTCTTACGCGTATCACCGAAGGTAAAGGTCAAGCAGACGATATCGAGAAACTGGAACGGCTGGGGACGATGATTAAAAAAGCTTCCCTTTGTGGTCTGGGCCAGTCCGCTCCCAACCCGGTCTTGAGCACCATTAAAAATTTCCGGGCGGAATACGAGGAGCATATTCACGACAAGAAATGCCGGGCGCACTCCTGCGCCGCGCTTTTGACATATGAAATTAGCGGGCGATGTATTGGTTGCGGAATCTGTAAAAAAGCTTGTCCGGTTAATGCCATTTCCGGAATCTCCAAGAATAAACACGAAATTGATAAAACAAAATGCATTCAATGCGGCGCCTGTTACCAAGCTTGCAAATTAAACGCGATAGATAAACTCTAATCCGGTAGTACGCTCCATAGTGTCAATTCGTGTTCATTGAATAGAGTTTAGCTACCATATATCTAATCCTCCTTTCAGGGATGGGCTTTTAAATTAGCGGTTCACACTCCGCGCCCCGGCAGGGAACGCCTTCTCCCGAAGGTGTTCCTGCACCCTTTAAAAATGTTTTATAATTTTTTATATTAGGAGAACGCTATGGCTAAGAAAATTACGATTCACATTGACAATCGGCCTTATGAAGTGGATGAAGGCCAAACCATCATGCAAGCGGCTGATAAGCTTGGTTATCACATTCCCCGCCTCTGCTATCATCCAAAGCTATCCATTGAAGGCGCTTGCCGGGTCTGCATCGTGGAAGTGGAAGGGATGAAGAATTATGTGGCGAGTTGCGCTTATCCCGTTGCCGATGGAATGAAAATACTCACCCATACCAAGGAACTCCGGACAGCTAGGCGGGATATCGTTGAACTTATCCTGGATAATCATCCCGATGATTGCCATACCTGTGAACGGGATGGGATCTGTGATTTACAACGTTTAGCATATGCAATGGGGTTGCGGCACCGTCATTTTGAGGGTGAGAAGAAACATTATGAAAAAGACCTTTCTTCAGCATCCGTAATCAGGGATCCTGACAAATGTATCCTTTGCGGCCGGTGCGTGCGTATCTGCTCCGAAATCCAGCAGGTTAACAATTTGGGTTACGCCTATCGCGGTTTTAAAACCGTCGTGATTCCGGCTTATGATATGCCTTTTAGCGAAAGTGTCTGTACGGCTTGCGGGCAATGTATTAACGTCTGCCCTACCGCTGCTTTTGTTGAACAGAACCATACTCAGGAGCTTTTTGAGAGGTTACAGGATAAAAATACCGTGAAAATCGCCCAATTTGCGCCATCGGTACGGGCGGCCATCGGCGAAGCGTTCGGATTGGAACTCGGAGCTTCCAAAGAACGCGAAATTATAGCGGCTTTACGGAGACTGGGTTTTGACTATGTCTTTGATACCCAGTTTACCGCCGACCTGACGATTATGGAGGAAGCCAACGAATTATTGGAGCGGATCAAAGGCCATGGCAAACTCCCGATGATTACTTCCTGTTCCAGCGCCTGGATGAAATGCGTGGAACAATTTTATCCGGACTTGCTTGAAAACGTATCAACCTGTAAATCGCCCATGTCAATGATGGGGGCTCTGATTAAAACTTATTTTGCGGATAAGATTCAGGTTGAACCTGAAAAAATTCTAAGTACGGCAATCATGTGTTGTACGGCCAAAAAATATGAAGCGGCCCGGCCCGAGCTCCAGATAAACGGAAAACCTGGGGTGGATATCGTGGTAACCACCCGCGAACTTGCTTGGATGATCAAATCCGCCGGAATTGATTTCGTAAATATCGAAGGAGAAGACTTTGATAAACCGCTTGGCCTTTCCAGCGGCGGCGGCGCTATATTCGGAGCGACGGGCGGTGTTATGGAGGCGGCTATCCGGACGGCTTACGAACTCTATACCGGTGAATCGCTTATCGATATCGAATTGAATAGCTTGCGCGGACTGGATGGAATTAAAGAAGGCGCCATCAATTTTGACGGTACGGAGATACGGGTTGCGGTGGCCCATGGCCTTGGCAATGCCAACCGTCTTTTGGAGATTGTGCGCCAGGATCCAAACCGCTATCATTTTATCGAGATTATGGGTTGTCCCGGCGGATGCATCGGCGGCGGTGGCCAGCCTTATGCGGGCATCAATTCCATTCCGCTGGATGAAGAAACTCTCAAGAAACGGGCTCAGGCGCTTTACGATATCGACCGGCAAAAGACCATCCGCCGGGCGCATAATAATCCTGATGTCCGCCGCCTTTATAAAGAATTTCTCGGGAAGCCGCTGGGTGAAAAATCCCATGAATTGTTGCATACGCATTATACGGCGAAACTTCCCTGCGGTATCGTGCCGCGCGAGATGACTACACGTTAAAAATTGATTACGGAGGGCCTAGAGATGACAGGCGCTGTTAAAACCGAAGAAGCAAAAATGGCCGAGCTCAAACAGTTTATGGAACCCTTGCGAGGCACGGCCCGGGCGGAGTCAAATCTGATTGCCATACTGCATAAAGTGCAGGAATTATACGGTTATTTAAGCCGGGAGGCTATGGATGAAGTCGCCATAACCATGAGTATACCTACCGCCCATATTTGGGGTGTGGCAACATTCTACCATTACTTTAAGCTGGAGAAGCCTGGTAAGCATATTATTTCGATATGTTTGGGAACCGCCTGCTATATCAAAGGGGCGGGCGAATTACTTGATCAGTTAAAAAGAGAGTTGCAGATTGATGTAGGCGGTATAAGCGCCGATGGGTTGTTCTCCCTTGAAGAAGCGCGTTGTCTTGGCGCCTGCGGCCTTGCTCCGGTAATGATGATCGATGGAAAAATCTACGGTTCCCTAACATCCAAAAAGGTTTCCGAGATATTGCGGGAATACCGGGAAAAATCCCAGAATTAATTAAAACTATGCGAAATGGTATCAAGAGGCGCTCTCCAAGGGGCGCCTTTTCTTTTTTGAAAGACAAATCGATATTCCGAGTGAGTATGCTTAAGAAATTCGAATTGATGGATTATCCCCTATCCCTATCCATATTAAACGAACATATTCCGGAATTTACAATGCTACAGTATAAACTACCTTAATAATGCCTAAGCTATTCTTAAGCGATATTTCCCTAAACCTTTTATAACAAAATAATTCGTGATATGGAATAGGTAATACGCCGAATTTACAATCTATTTCCCGAGGAGGATACCATGGACCGATATTTAGTTAAGGTTAAGCTTCAAAAAATGCCGGAACTTCTCTCCAATAAACCAAATTTTCTGATTGAAAATGACTGTCGCGAAGAATGGATTACGGTAAAAACCCGGGATATTTTACAGTGTTTGGTTCAAATTTTAGAATTGGCGAATAATCTTGAACAAGAAAATAACAAACTCCGTGACCGGTTGTATACTCAAAGTCAACGGATAACTTCGTAATTCAGCCACCTCCCCTACTATTCCCCGCCTTAATATCAACCGTATTCCATATAACCGTTTTATAAAAAATGGAAACTTGTTTTTGTACAATTATCCTCAAAAGTTCACCTTTTTTAACATACTTTTGGGATAATTGATTACTCCGGTGATTCATTATATCCAACCGATGTTACGTGTAACAAGATTTGTGCCTTTATGAATTGATATCTTGAATCACCGGAGTAATAGATTAAAATTTAGTAAAAAATATTGAAAAAATGTTGATCCGGTGGTATATTTATTATGAAAATATTACTATTATGTTTAAGTGCAATATGAGCACTTTTTTTAGGGAACAATTTGTTAAAGATTTCACAAACTTTACACAATGTTTTATTTCTGCGGTTTTTTTGATAACAGGCTGGTGAAAGGGCTTGGCCGTTATCATCGGGTCGGATATGGACTACATCGTGTATCAATGATTGTGAAATAAATCACAAAACAGAGGAGGAGCCGAATGCGCTCAATATCGGTTTGTGTTGGTAGTTCATGCCACTTGAAGGGCGCCTATGATGTTATCAATGAGTTAAAGCAATTAATCCTTACCCATTCCCTCGGGGAAGAGATTGAACTGAAGGCCTGTTTTTGTCTGGGGAAATGTCAAGACGGAGTCAGCCTGCTATTGGACGACCAACTTTTTACCTCGTTGACCCGGGAAAAAACCGCCGGCTTTTTTGCGGAACATATTTTAAAGGATAAAAATCCTTCATTATAAATTATAGAAAGAGGGATTCGGATGGGACTTATCTCAACGGTACAGGCAAGTTGTCGTGATTGTTACAAATGTGTGCGAAGCTGCCCGGTGAAAGCCATCAAGGTGATTAACGGCCACGCGGAAGTCACTGAAAACCGCTGTATCGCCGATGGACGTTGTGTAAGAGTTTGCCCCCAAAATGCCAAAAAGATTGAGAATAGTATTGAATACGTTCAAGGTTTGCTCAACTCCGGGTTAAAAGTGGCAGCCAGCCTCGCCCCATCGTTTACCGGAGCATTTCCCCATTATCACCCCGGACAATTGGTTACGGCCCTTAAGCGGATAGGTTTTTATTCCGTGGGAGAAACCGCCGAGGGAGCGCAACTGGTGGCCGAAGAACACCGGAAACTGGTTGCCCGGATCGAAGAACCGGTAATCACCAGTTGTTGCCCGGCGGTGGTTAATCTGATGGAGATATATTATCCGCGACTTTTACCTTACCTTGCTCCCATCGTATCGCCCATGGTAGCCCACGGGAAGATCCTGAAGCAACGGTTTGGGCCGGATACCAAAGTGGTATTTATCGGGCCTTGTATCGCCAAAAAAGGGGAACACCGGGAAAATGGCGGGCAAAGAGCCATTGACGCGGTACTGACATTCCCGGAATTGAACGAGATGTTCCAGTGGGCGGGGATTTCGGTCACGGATTTGGAGAACGGGCAGTTCGACAGCCCGGTTGAGTTAAATTCACGGACTTTCCCGTTACCCGGTGGGCTTGCGAAATCAGCCGCCTTAAGCACGGATTTATTGGCCAAGGAGATCGTAACCATTGACGGCTTGGATGAAGTAATCGACTTTTTAAACCAATTCGATGAGGCCAAAAATTCGTTGCGATTGGTTGAATTACTAGCATGCAGCGGCGGGTGTATCACCGGACCGGAGATACTTGCGGATGAAACCCAATTTACCCGAAGATACAGTGTAATCCATTTTGCGGAAGGGCAAGCCAAAATGGCTGATACGGCCGCGGAGAACATTTCTGTGATTTCAGAACCGGGATTGAATTTAACAAATCATTATTATGCCCGGGAGCTAAACATGCCTAAACCCTCGGAACAGGAGATCAAGGAAATTCTAGCGCGCACCGGCAAACTAAAGCCCGAGGATGAGCTGAATTGCGGAGCTTGCGGTTATAATTCCTGCCGGGATAAAGCGGCGGCAGTTGCTTTCGGCATGGCCGAAGTCGATATGTGTATCCCTTATATGCGGGAACGGGCTGAATCCAAGGCCAATCTCATCTGTCAAATGACACCCAACGCGATTTTCGTGGTCAGCAGCAGTCTGCATATTCTCGAGGTCAACCCGGCGGCGGAGAACAAATTTTCCTGCCGTCGAAATCAGGTAACAGGGCAACGGTTAGCCAACATCATTGATCCGAAGTACTTTGCCGAGGCTTTATCCTCCAAAAAGCTGGTTACCGGAGAAGTCAGTTTTCCAGCCTACGACATTATCGCCTGGCAAGCCATCTTTTATGTGGAGAAAGACGATATTCTGATTGGCATTTTCTCGGATATGACTCTGGAGAAGAAGCAACGGGAGCAACTCTCCCGGGTTACCGATGAAACACTGGAGAAAGCCCAAGAAGTGATCAACAAGCAAATGAAGGTGGCCCAGGAGATAGCGGGTCTATTGGGTGAAACCACGGCTGAAACCAAGGTTCAGTTGACCAAATTGATGAATCTGATTAAAAACGAAGGGCGGAAGGGGGATTGACTATGTTTATCGATACGGGTTGGTCCAGCCTTCCCAAGTTTGGAGAAGAATTATGCGGCGATAACGTGGAGATAGCCAAGACTTCCGACTCAGTGGTGGCGGTTCTGGCCGACGGTCTCGGCAGCGGGGTAAAAGCGAACATTCTCTCCAAGATGACGGCCAAAATTATTGTTACCATGCTGGAGAAAGGCGCCAGCCTGGAAGAAGTAGTGGATACGGTTGGGAATACACTCCCGGTCTGCCAAAAAAGATTGCTTGCTTACTCCACTTTCACCATTATTCAAGCCAAGGAAGGCGGTGAAATATACATTGTTGAATTTGACAATCCGGCCACATTTTACATTCATAACGGTCAGGTCGCCGGGGTTGATTTCAAACAGCGGGAGATCTTCGGGAAAAAGGTGAAGGAAAGCCGTTTTCAGGCCGATCCGGGTGATGCTTTGGTGGCGGTCTCGGATGGTATTATCCATGCCGGAATCGGCGGGATATTAAATCTCGGCTGGCAATGGATAAACGTCGCCGATTATTTGCAGGGGATGGCCAAACCGGTTTTGAACGCCAAAAGTTTATCTCAGCAGCTGTTGACCGTCAGTGAAAAGTTGTATGCCGGAAAACCGGGCGATGATGCTACAGTCATGGTATTTCAGATTCGAAATCCCCAGACGGTGACAGTGGCGGTGGGTCCTCCAAAGTTAAAGGATGACGACGCGGTTTTGATGCAAAAACTGCGGGAGGAGAACGGGAAAAAGGTTATCTGCGGCGGGACGACCGGGACAATTGTGGCCAAGTTTCTCCAGCATAAGATTACGGTGAATATTGGCAATATGGACCCCGAGATTCCTCCCACCGGCTATTTGCCAGGGGTTGACCTGGTAACCGAGGGGATTATCACCTTAAGCAAGACTTTGGAATATTTGAAAACCGTTCATTTCCCGGAAGAGATTCCACCGAAACAGAACGGAGCGACCTCATTGACAAAATTGTTGCTCGAAGGAGATCAGATACGTTTTCTGGTGGGAAGGGCCATCAATCCGGCCCATCAGAACCCGGATTTACCGTTGAGTCTGGGCTTGAAACTACAGGTAGTCAGTGAGATTACAAATATATTAACCAACTTGGGAAAAAAGGTAACCGTAGAGTATTTTTAAGTTTAACCGACAAATGGAAGGGGAATCTATGAAATGGCAACAGTTGGAACGGTAACAAAAGAAACGGATGTCCCGATACCTCGCCGTAAATTTGACAAGGTCAATGAGATTATTGAAAAACACGGCAAGACGCAATCGGCGCTAATCCCAATCCTTCAGGAAGTACAAGATGAATACCGGTACTTGCCGGAAGAGATATTGACTTATATCGCGATGGTGATGAATCTCTCCCCGGCCACCGTTTACGGGGTGGCGACTTTCTATGCCCAATTTTCGCTGGAAGCGAAAGGAAAGTACATCGTAAAGATATGCGATGGAACCGCTTGTCATGTGCGTGGTTCCGACCCGGTGAAAGATGCGATTCGCAAACGGGTTGGACTTACCGGTGATCAAAAGACGACACGGGATTTGCGGTTTACGGTGGAGACCGTATCCTGCCTGGGGGCCTGCGGATTAGCTCCGGTGGTGATGATTAATGAACAGATATACGGACAGATGACAGCGGATGCGATTAATATCATCATTGATAAAATTCTCGAAGAAGAAGGTGTGGCCCAATGATAGATTCCAAAGCAGAATTGGAAGCCCTCCGGGAGAAATGGAGCCAAGGCTACCGGAGAGAAGAGGCCCGGATCCTCATTTGCGCCGGGACTGGTTGTGTGGCCAACGGTTCTCTTACAATTTACGAAGCTATAAAACGGGAAGTCGAAGCCAAGGGAAGTTTTGTCACGGTGGAGATGATGTTGGAGGATGGTTGTTCCGGCGTTTCGGTGGTTAAAAGCGGTTGTCACGGTTTCTGCGAGATGGGCCCCCTTGTTAAACTGGAACCCTCGGGAGTGCTTTATTGCAAAGTACGGGAGACGGACGCCACGGAGATTGTGGATACCTTACTCTCCGGGAGAGAGCCTGTGCAGCGACTTTTATATCACCAGCCGGCCACTGGCGAAACCTTCGCTGAAGAGGATCATATACCGTTTTATAAGTATCAAACCCGGAATGCCTTGGCCAATTGCGGAGCGATTGACCCCGAGGAAATCCGTGAATACATCACCAATAGCGGGTACGAAGCCTTAACCAAAGTACTCACCGCCATGAAACCGGACGAAGTCTGCCGGGAAATCACCAGTTCCGGTCTACGCGGACGTGGCGGCGGAGGTTTCCCAACCGGCCGGAAATGGGAGATGACCCGGATCGCGGTGGGAAATAAAAAATATGTCATTTGCAACGGTGACGAAGGAGACCCGGGTGCCTTCATGGACCGGAGTGTCATGGAGGGCGACCCCTTTAAAGTGATAGAAGGAATGGCCATCGCCGGATACGCCATTGGAGCCGACGAAGGTTATATATATGTCCGGGCCGAATACCCCCTGGCGGTAAAACGGCTCAAGCTGGCGGTGGAATCAGCCTGTAAAAATGGCTTGCTGGGGAAGAACATCCTGGGTACCGGTTTTAATTTCGATCTCCATATCAAAGAGGGCGCCGGGGCTTTTGTATGCGGTGAAGAAACCGCTTTAATGGCTTCAATCGAAGGCCAACGCGGGATGCCGCGTTCAAAGCCCCCATTTCCCGCAAATTCCGGACTCTGGGGTAAACCAACCTTGATTAATAATGTGGAGACCTTCACCAATGTACCATTGATTATTAAAAACGGCGCCGATTGGTTCAAAAGCGTGGGAACCGAGAATAGTCCCGGCACCAAAACCTTTGCCTTAACCGGAAAAGTTGCCAATACCGGCTTGATTGAGGTACCGATGGGCATTACCCTACGGGATATCATCTTTAAAATCGGCGGCGGAATCCGCAATGGGAAGAACTTCAAGGCCGTTCAGATTGGCGGACCGTCCGGCGGCTATCTTACCGAACAACATTTGGATCTGAAACTCGATTTTGACTCTCTCACATCAATTGGGGCCATGGTCGGCTCCGGCGGATTGGTGGTCATGGATGAAGACACTTGCATGGTTGAGATGGCCCGTTTTTTCATGAACTTCATTCAAAATGAATCCTGCGGCAAATGCGTGCCTTGCCGTGAAGGGACCAAACGCCTGCTGGAGATTTTGGAGCGTGCGGTCAATGCGGAAGGGAACCCGGAAGATTTAGACACGCTTCGGGAGCTTGCAGAAGTAATTAAGGACGCTTCCTTGTGTGGTTTGGGGAAGACGGCTCCCAATCCGATTTTATCCATGGTAAAGTATTTCGAAGACGAATATATGGCTCATGTCAGGGATAAGAAATGTCCGGCCGGGGAATGCAAAGCTTTTGCCGGGTATAGCATCGACCCGCAGCTTTGCAAAGGATGTAGTAAATGTAGTAAGGTATGTCCGGTGCAGGCCATTAGCGGCGAGATCCGGAAACCGTTTGTAATTGACACTAATAAATGCGTTAAATGCGGCGCTTGTACCAGTAGCTGCCCGTTTAAGGCAATTAAGGAAGGGTAAGAAAATGGATAATTCAATGACTGTAACGATAGATAATCAAGTTGTGGAAATTGACGGTGCCCCGACCTTATTGGAACTAACCCGGCGGATTGGGGTCGATATCCCCACATTCTGTTACAATTCGGAACTAAGTATATATGGCGCTTGCCGGATGTGTGTCGTTGAATTGGAAGGTCGCGGTATTGTGGCTTCCTGCTCCACCCCCCCGGCTCCGGGGATGAGGATCTTCACCAACAGCCCCCGGGTTCAGCGGGTGCGGCGAACTGTGCTGGAACTGTTGCTGGCCAACCACGACCGGGACTGTACCACCTGTGAAAAGAACGGCCGCTGCAAATTGCAGGAATTAGCCAACCGCTTCGGGGTCCGAAAAGTCCGTTTCGGGGAGCGGGATGTGAAGCTACCGGTAGATGACTCCAGTGTGGCTATCGTCCGGGATCCTAATAAGTGTATCCTTTGCGGTGATTGTGTCCGGATCTGTTCAGAAGTTCAGGGAATCGGAGTCTTGGATTTCTCCAACCGCGGCTCCAAGGTTCAGGTCACTCCGGCATTCGGGAAAAGCCTTTCCGAAGTGGAATGCGTTAACTGTGGCCAGTGCAGCGCGGTTTGTCCAACCGGAGCGTTAACCATCAAATCCGAGATAACCAAGGCTTGGGCGGCCATCAATCAGCCGGATAAAATGGTGGTGGCGCAGGTGGCTCCAGCAGTCCGGGTCGCTCTGGGGGAGGAGTTCGGGTTAGCCGCCGGGGAGATTGTTACCGGTAAAATGGTAGCGGCCTTGAAACGTTTGGGATTTGATAAGGTCTTTGATACCAGCATCGCCGCGGACTTCACGGTAATGGAGGAAGCAACCGAATTTCTGGGAAGATATCAAAAGGGTGAACAGATGCCACAGTTCACATCTTGTTGTCCGGCCTGGGTCAAATACGCCGAACATAACGAACCGGAGTTTCTATCCAATCTGTCATCATGCCGTTCACCCCAGCAGATGTTCGGATCGCTGGTCAAACGGTATTGGGCCAAGGAATTGGGGAAAAGTCCGAAAGACATCTTTATGATTTCCATTATGCCCTGCACGGCCAAGAAATTTGAGCGGACCCGTCCCGAATTCAGCCAGGACGGTGTGGCGGATGTGGATCTAGTCCTGACGACCCAGGAATTGGCCCAAATGATTCGGGAATCCGGTTTGGTCTTTGACAGTTTGGATACCGAGGCTTTTGATACACCATTTGGTTTTACCACCGGAGCCGGAGTTATTTTCGGGACTACGGGAGGTGTCGCCGAGGCGGCTCTCCGGGCGGCTTATGAGGCCATAACCGGGGAAGAGCTTGAGCAGGTTAACTTTGAAGCGGTCCGTGGTTTTCATGGGTTAAAAGAATTCACGGCCAATTTCAAAGGAAATGAAATCCGGGTCGCGGTGGTCCACGGTTTGGCCAACGCCAAGAAGCTTTTGGAGCAGATCAAAAATGGGCAGGCCAAGTACCATCTGGTTGAAGTAATGGCCTGTCCCGGGGGTTGCATTGGCGGAGCCGGCCAGCCGATCACAGCCAATATTGAGGCAAAGCAGGCCAGAGCCAAAGGAATCTATAACGCCGATAAGCTCTCTCAATTGCGTAAATCGCAAGATAACCCGGTAGTGAGCAAACTCTATAAGAAATGGCTGCAGAAACCGAACAGTGATGAAGCGCATCATAGTTTGCATACCGGATATTCCACCCGGGCCAGAATTATGGGTGAGGATATCCAAATCTTGAAATGCGAACAAGAGAATAAAATGGATATCGCGGTCTGTGTGGGAACGTGTTGCTATTTGAAAGGCTCTTATGATACCTTGAAAGAGCTCACCAAAAAAGCGGAACTCTCGGGTATCAAAGATCAGGTGAACCTCCATGCCACGTTCTGCCTGGAAGGTTGCAAGCAAAGTCCGGCCATCCGGATTAACGATGAAATTATCAATGGAGTAACACCGGAACAGGTAGATACCGTATTTAACAATAAAATCCTTGATAAATTGAAGAAATGATATTTTAATATTCCGGGAGATGAAAAGCTGTCCAAAAGAAATCTTTCGACAGCCTAACTCCCGGAGCATTTAAAAGTGTATTTCCGTGGCAATTCATCAATGGTATCCGGATTTGTGCCAAACTCTTTGCACCTGATGGAATCAAAGTCCCAAATCGGAATTATATGATTCCATGCCCCGGTCCCAGAAGGTCCTCCGGGTCCAGCGCCTGTTTCACCGCACGCATCCCGGCCAGGTCTGTTTCCGAATAAAGAATATTCAACAGTTCTCCTTTGATCTTTCCAATTCCATGTTCGGCAATAACCGTTCCACCGCGCTCCACCGCCCACTTGGCCCATTCCAGATGCAACATTTCAGCCTTTCTCAGGCTTTTTTCATCCGTGGGTAGCATATTGACATGCAAGTTATTATTACCGATATGGCCGAATATGACGGCCGGAATCTCTTCCTCCGCCAACCGGCTCCGGTATAATTTGATTAAATCATCGAGATATGGGTTGGGAACCGCCAAATCGGTGCCAACTTTATGAATTGCCGGACACCGCCTCCGGTTTTCAGCCACGATCCGGTTCACAGTTTCCGGAACCAGATGCCGCATCTTTTTTAATTTCTGATTGTCTTTGGGCTCCATGGCACTCCAGACATCATCGATGGAACTCCCGCAATCATGCAATACATCTTCCCAGGCATCATAGACCATTTCCAACTCGGATTCCCGGCAACCTTGCTCAAAAAAGATTCCTGCCCGGCTATAACCGGGTATCTCCGGCATCTGCAATTCCTTCCGTTGCCCGGATTGATTAAAAAGCCGCAATGCCGATTGATCAAAATATTCAAGCGCGCTTGGACGGCAAATGGCAATTGTCTCCAAATCTCTTACCCGCCGGACGAATTGAACCGCCTCCACTTCGCCGGGAAAAAAGGCAAGACCGCCGAACCAGCGTTCCGGTTCCACCTCAATCGCCAGTTCAAGCTCTATAATGACGCCCAGCAATCCTTCCGATCCAATGAAAAGATCAATAAGGTCAAGCCCGTGACTGCTGTAGAAGCCGGCGGTATGTTTCACTTGAGGAGTTTGGTAATGAGGTGCCGGAACCGATAGTTTCTTGCCCGATTCTGTTGTGAACCGAATATTGTAATTCTGATCGGCCTGAATCTCTCCCCGCCGGATATTAACCAACTCACCATCGGCCAAAACCACTTGCAAAGCTCTCACATACGTCCGGGTAGGCCCGTACCCAAAAGTTCGGGCTCCCGAAGCATTGGTGGCCGTCATTCCTCCCACGGACGCTGAATCTTCCGTGGCATCCACCGGGAAAAAGAAGCGGCGCGGATCATTTTGAAAACCGGCCAAGCCAAGAATTGTTCGGGAATCCGGCGCTCTTTTCATTTGCACGCAGCGTTGCAGATCGGCAAGTAAAACTCCAGGTTCCAATTTGACCCGCCACTCACCACTTGCCGACTCATAAGCAAATTCTTTGATGGCATTCATCCGTTCCGTACTTAGCACCACGCCCCCAAAAGGAACCGCTCCGCCAACAATCCCGGTTCTGGCCCCGGAAACGGTGAGTTTAATCCCATTTTTCGCGCAATGACGGACATATTCAGCGACATCATCCGGAGATTCCGGCAAAGCCACTTCCTGAGCCCACCCTCCCGCCAAATTGGACTCATCCCGTAAATAATCATCCAAACCACTGGTTAAAACCCCGACCATCCATTTATCCTGCCTCATTTATTCTTCAATTCACCTGCGTCCATTTCCGTTC
>JAEZJQ010000139.1 GCA_023436305.1 Bacillota bacterium | reverse complement strand
CGGAACGCTTCCTGAAGCGCCTGGACCTCAATGGGGTCCCCCAACGCCGTGCCGGTTCCGTGCGCTTCAATATAACCGATGGTTTCAAGCGGTAACCCGGACTCCTGATAGGCGGATTTAATCAGTTGTTTTTGGGCATTGAGATTCGGGGCGCGGAGTGAATTGGATTGCCCGTCATGATTGATCACCGCCCGCTTGATAATACCGTAAACCGTATTCCGGTCCTTTATGGCCTGGGAGAGTGGCTTAAGCAATACGGCGCCGTAGCCTTCCGCCCGCACAAATCCGTCCGCCTGTTCATCAAACGTCTTACAGCGGCCGTCTTTAGATAACATGTTCGCTTCCTGACTCGCCCGGTAAACCCGGGACAATAGAATCAGATTGATTCCCCCGGCAATGGCCAAACTGCTTTCCCCGCGGTAAATCGATTCCACCGCGTGATGAACCGCCACTAACGAACTGGAACAGGCCGTATTAATAATCTCACTGGGGCCGTGAAAATTAAACCAACGGGAAACCCGGTGGGCAATCATGCTCATATGAAGTCCGGAATCCAGGAAAGTTCCGTATGTACCTGTAAGAGCGGGCTGTCTCCCGGCCAATTCCGCATAATCATTGTTATGTACACCGACAAACAGTCCAATGTCCTTATCCGCTAAGTGGGAAGGGCTATAGCCGCTATCCTCAATCACATGCCAGGTCAGTTCCAGAAGCTTCCGCTGTTGAGGGTCCATACACTCCGCTTCCAATGGCGATATCTTAAAAAAGGAGGCGTCAAACGAGGCCACATCTTCAATAAAACCACCCCACTGTGGAAATGATACCTTTGAATCGCCGTAATAATTTTGATCCTCCGTGATGATCAAAGGCCGGCTTTCAGTGATAGGAGTGATGCCATCCTTTTGGCCGGCTAAATTTTCCCAAAAACTTTCTAAATCCACGACTCCTCCGGGAAAATGGCCGCTTACGCCAATGATGGCGATATCCCGGTCACTGATGCCCGATGAATTGACGAAAGCGTTATGCGGAGTTTTCCCATGATTCACGATATGAACTTGCGGTTCCCCAATTTGAGCCGCAAGATATAGCGCCAATTTCTCAAAACTGCGATATTTAAACAACAGCACCGGGGTAAACGGAAGCTTAAACACGGCTTCAATCTGCTTGGCAATCCGCACATATTGAATGGAGTCCAGCCCTAACTCACTTAAATTCGTGGCGGCTTCCATCCGGTGATCATCAATCTTAAGCAGCGGCAGAAAAACTTCCCTTTTTAAAGTATCAATAATATGTTGATTTTTTACCGCTGAAGATTCATTGGCCAAGCCTTCCAACCCGGAACCCCCCTGCTGATGTCGATAGAGAACCGGGAGTTCTTGATTGATATAGGAATCGCGGCAGACTTTTCGTTGAACTTTTCCACTGCCGGTTTTGGGAATCCCGCCTTTTTCAACCAAATCAATCTCATAGATTTTCAGTTCGTGATTTTCGGATACGGCGGTTATTATCCTTTGGATCAGTCGGGCACACTCCGGTTCATTTAGGGGAATTTCGACTTCCTGAACCACAACGACTTTTTCTTCGTTATTCATCTCCCAAGCAAATACGGCAACCGGCAACGTAAATTCAGGAATATGCTTTTGGATGGTCCATTCGATATCCACCGGATGATGGTTCTTGCCGTGAATGATGATGACTTCTTTCCGGCGCCCCACCACGTAAAGACGGTTATCTTCGATAAATCCAAGATCGCCGGTGCGCAGAAAGCCATCTTCCGGTGAATTTCCAAGTACTCCGGAAAAAGCCTGATTGGTTTCCGGTTCCAGACTGAAATAGCCCCTGGCCACCGAAGGGCATTTGAGCCAGATTTCTCCGACTTGGCACACCGGGCAAGGCACACCGGTTTCAGGATGTACAATTCGGATGTCCACCCCTTCCCCAATTTCACCGCAACTGGTTACCGGCTTACTCTTGTTTTTCCGCTGAGTATGTTTGACGATTCCCTGTTCCAGACTGGGAATATCCAGGGTGAGGAAATATAGCGGCTGTCCCGGTTTTTTGGTGACCACGGAACCGGCTTCCGATAAGCCGTACTCCGGACAAAACACCATGTCTTTAAGCCCTAAATTCTGGAATTTTTTAATAAAATTTTCGTAAGTTTCCTTGCGGACCGGCTCGCCGCCACAGACAATCGCTTGCAGGGAATGCAGGGAAAGATCTTGAACCGCGGTGATGTCGATGGCGGAGCAACAATAGTCATAGGCAAAGTTGGGAGCACCGGTATGAGTCGCTTGATACTGGTGAATCAACCGGAACCAATTCTCCGGCTCTTCCAAAAAACCGGCCGGTGAGAAAATGATACACGACGCCCCTTTTGACAAGGGAGTCAGGATACTGAAATCCAGTCCAAAACTGTGAAACTGGGGCATCCAGGAAACAATGCGACTCTCTTGAGTGATATCCCAAAGATTCCCCCCACGGAGCGCCCGTGCCATCAAATTTTGATGGCTGATCATCACCCCTTTGGGCTGGGAGGTTGAACCCGAGGTATATAGTAACAGACCCAAATCATCCGGGGCAAACAACCGGGCCTTACTTGCGGAATCATTTTCAATCCGCGTGATTTCATCAACATTCAGCACCGGTATCGCGCTAAAAGCCGGTTGAGTTCCCAGAAACTCCGCAAAACCCGTATTGGTGATTATACCCTTTGCTTGGGAATCACTCAAAATCGCATTAATTTTTTCGGTGATCTTTTCCGGCGCTGATAAATTGCTTACCGAAATCGGGATGGCGACCACATTGGCATACCAACATGAAAACAAGCTATATATGTATTCCAATCCTTGCTCGAAAAGAAGCAGCGCTTTTTCCTGGGAAGCAAACCTCTCCTGTAAAACGCCGCCCAGGATTTTGATTTTGCGGGCCAGTTCCCTTCCGGTCAGGGAAACGGGATGGTTGTTTTTGCTGATAAAAGTAAAAAGTTCCTTATCCGGAAACTGCTCGCAAAAATCGATAAAAGAGGCCTCTGGTTTAATCTTATCATGATTTAACAGACCAATAACGGTATCGGTTACTTCCATCAACGACAATTTATCAATACATACTTCATAATCATAATACTTGTTGTAATATTGCTTCCGGTCATGCATCAGTTGAGTGATTCGTTGATACAAGTTTTCTGTCTTTAATAAAGGCCTGTCTTTCATACGCAGGCTGTCTTTTTTGAGATTATCGATAATGGTATCAACCGAACCCTTTAACCAGAAAATGATACTATTCTCTTTTAAAGAATCGATATTCGCGGAGTTTAATACGACACCGCCTCCGGTGGATATAACATAATCCTGCGTATTCGAAAATTTCCGGACAATTTCCGCTTCAATTTTCCGGAAAAAAGTCTCGCCGTGCTTTTCAAATATTTCACCGATGTTCATGGAACACCGCTTTTTGATTTCGTCATCAATGTCAACGTAATTGAGCTGCAGTTTTTCAGAAATCAGTTTGCCCACGGAGGTCTTGCCGGTTCCCGAAAAGCCAATAAGCACAATATTCTTGTTCACGGTTAAGGCATCCCCTTTGAATGAAGCGAATATAGAAATTAAAACCAATAAACAAATTTAACCACGAATAATGCGAATTACACGAAAAAGTAACACAACCAAAATTGAATGATTCATTTCGGAATAAGGGTGTCTTTTCGTACTATTCGTGTGATTCGTGGTAAATATGATTGATTTTGAAGAATCCTTTATAAATCCAAAACCATAAAGATTTTGCTGGTCGTCATTTTAATTGCTGAATGTGCCCCACAGGCATGGGGTAAAAAATATTTGAAGATAATATGGAAGAATCTCGAATCATTATGACACCTTATTTTGAATATTTAGTTTCAGTCCCAAGGTATTAGCAATATTTCTGGCAAACTCCAAACTGGTGATCTTCCTCTTACCGTCGTATATCAAATATTTCTCCCGGATATGCTGTGGTGTCATGTTAATAGTGATTACATTGGCGCCGGCTCTGTAACCCTCAAGTTGCGCCCCTCTTTGGGCGGTCTCCATGGCGCTTATGGAAGGAATAAGGACATCTTTTAAGACAATCCTCATTATGGCGATAATATTCAAAGTAATATCAACATCGCCGTTGGGAAAATCTTTATAGGGCGACTGTTTGTTGCTGATAAATGGAGCAACACTGGCCATATCCACCTTTAAATCCTTCAACAACATAATATCACCAGCCAGATCCTTATTGGTTTGTTTGGGAAGTCCGCAAATATTCCCGGACCCGACAGCATATCCCAGTTGTTTTAATAACCTGATGTTTTCTAGCCTTTCCTCCAAAGTGTCTTTGGGTTTTATCATTTTATATTGTAAAGAATTAGAAGTTTCGAATTTCAAAATATATCCAGTGGCACCGGCTTTCAATAATTCTTGATAATCTTCGGCTGTCATGATTCCAAAACAGATAATTACATTTTCAATGCCAACCCTTCTGGCATATGAAATAATTTTGCATAGTTCATCCAGAGGGTATGCTGCATCCTGCCCGGATTGCAGGATAATCTTGCGGATTCCCAGGTCATAGATCTCCTGGATGACTGATTTGGTGTCTTCAAAAAACAACCGGTTGCGTGAAAGTTCCCGGTTATCTTTCCGCATACCACAGTAACAACAATTACAATCACAATAATTCGATATTTCAATGACCGCCCGCAACTGTAAATTATCGCCGAAGTATTGATATCTGGTTTCTCTGGCGCACTCAAACAATCGTTCTTTTTCCGCGCCTGAAACGGTAAGCAATTGGTGGATTGAACCGGCTGTCAGATTATTGAAATCAACCATAATTTATCCCACAAGCTCCTTCTTCACGGAATCGTTTGCCTATCGTTTTCCTTTAAAGTCTAGCTTATTTTTGAAAACATATTTAACCGTTCTTTAAACAATTCAGCAGTCTCATTCATTATTTTGACGCCGATCTCATCCACGTGCCGGTTTCGCCAATTTTCCAAATCGGTCCCTTTGACCCACTGGTTAAATGCGCCTAAAGCCGGCCCGCAATGGACCTGATAATCCACTTGGGATTCCTCGTTGCCGCTTAAAGCAAGACGGGTCGAATAACCAAAATACCACCGGAAAATCAATGCCATCTTCTGTTTCGGGTTCCGTTCCGCTCTTTCGATTTCCGGCGCCGGATAATAAGATTTGATATCTTCATAGACTTCCTTGAAACTGCGTTTAAAATATTTCTCTTGAATTTGATTCCTGGTTTTCTCGTCAATTTCATCGATGGAGTTGTATTGGCGGTAAAGATCGTATAATTTATTGGCTCTGGCGGGAAAAAACACACCCCTTTTCAGCACTTGCACCTTGGCGCCCAACTCAAACATATCTCCCGCCGGCGCATAATCGGTGTCCTGAACGTTGATTTGCTGCAGTAGATCTTTTACGTTGTCGCTGGTTGCCGCTTCCACCGTGCATTGATTTATGGAACCGGTCAGGATAAAGTCGGCCCCCAACATAAAAGCCGCCGCTGCCGCCGCGGGGGCGCCAATCCCCCCGGCCGCTCCCAATCGAATTTTTTTAGGGTACTGGTACTTTTTCATCATCTCATCCCGCAATTTAAGCATGGCCGGCATCAAAGCATAAGCGACACCACCATCGGTGTGGCCGCCGGAGTCCGCTTCCACGCAAATATCATCCGCCATGGGAATTTTCTTTGATAATTCAGCCTCTTCCGGAGTGATCTTATTTTCATTCACCAATTTCTCCAGGATACGCTCCGGAGCCGGACTAAAAAATGCTTCCGCGACTTCCGGTCGGGATACTTTGGCGATAATTTTGTTTAAAATGGTGATTTTCCCATTTTTATCCCTGGTCAATCCTTTGGCGCGATATTTTACCAAGGCTGGAGTAATGCTTAGAAAAGCGGCGGCTTCAATAATTCTTACTCCCTTTGCCAGAAACAAATCAACGGTTTTTCCCTCGAATTCGGGGTCGTTGATATTACATACCAAATTTATCCCATAAGCTTGTCCACCGGAAAGCTCCTTTTGGATATCTTGAATAGCTTCTTCAATTTGGGATAACCCCAAACCACCCGTGCCCAAAAAGCCCATCATCCCGACTTTTCCTACTTTTATAACCATTTCTTTGGAAGCAATCCCCCGGTACATGCCCCCGGTTAAATAAGCGTACTTGAGGTTATAATCTTTTTTAAACTCCGGGCTTCCCAAGGATTGCGGTGAAACTTCCCAATTCATGGGCTGAACCGCTTTATTTTCCTCGCTTGGCGTTTTGGCTTCCTCGATCTTGGCCGTCCTGGTTGTTTTCTTCGGTGTTTCGACGGACGGTGTTTTTATTGCCCGGCTCTTTTGATTTTCCACGGTGGATGCCTGGGAATTGGAATCCTTGAACGGCTCTGTTTCCATGGGCACGGTTGGTTGGTCGCCGGGCGGGGTATTCACAATTTCATCATGAACCACTAATGGTTCCGCTTCATTTCGAATTCTTTGAATTAACCCGGCGAGTACTCTACCGGTTCCCAGTTCCTCAAACTCCATTTCTCCGAGGCCCATTAAATACCGGATACTTTCAGTCCATTTCACCGGGTGAGTGATCTGTTCAACCAGGTTTTGTTTAATATCCGACGGCCGGTATGGCCGGGCATTGACATTCGCGATCACCGGAATGGCCAGTTTCGAGAATGAGAAGGTATTGATAAAATTTGCAAATTCCTGTTTCGCTTCTTCCATATACCGGGAATGAAATGCGCCGCTGGTTTTTAAGGGAGTAAATAATTTTACATCCTTGACTCCCTCAAATACCGTTTTGGCATTGTCCACATCCGCTTTCGGACCGGAAATTACGATTTGAAACGGCGAATTTAAATTGGCGATACTGATATTCTGCAATTGATTCTGTTGTAACACATTCGTTACCTGTTCTTCATTCAAACCAATCACCGCGGCCATACCGCCACCCGTGGCCCGGCTCATAAGCTCCCCTCTTTTTTTAACCAGTTTCAACCCGGTCTCAAAATCAAAAGCGCCCGCGGCCAATAAGGCATTGTATTCGCCCAAACTGTGCCCGGCGACGAAATCTGGCTTTTTTCCGGTTTCATTGATTTTTTTAAGATAGCTTAAGGCGTTGACGGTATATAAAGCGGGTTGAGTATACTGGGTTTGGCTTAAATTCAAGTTTGGATCTTCCAGGCAAAGCTCCTTAATTGAATATCCTAAAATTCGATCCGCTTGTTTGGTTAATTCAGGGAACTCATCAAACAGGAGTCCACCCATTCCTTTTTTTTGAGAACCTTGGCCTGGAAAAACATATGTAACCATTGTTGTTACCATCCTCCCCAAAGAATAAAAAGCCGGTTGTTATTCATACCCAAAACCAAGCCTCCGGAATATCGTTTTGAAAACTTTCCAAAAATATTATTCATCTTTCTCAATCAACAAGTCGCCGATTATTAAGGCATCCAGTCCACTGGTGCAGAAAACGGCGATTGCATCCTCAACGGAATGAATGATCGGTTTGCCCATCACATTGTAACTGGTGTTTAAAACCAGGGGGATGCCGGTCAGTTCGTAGAAAGCTTTGATAAGGTTGTAATACCGTTCATTCCACTCTTTTTTCACCGTTTGCAGCCGTCCGGTGCCGTCCTCATGCACTACTCCCGGAACTTTATGTTTTACTTCCTCCTTGAACCGTAACGCCCGTTCCATATACGGGGTCTCCTGATAATTTTCAAAGTATTCCGGGCCAAACTCATGAAGAATGGAAGGCGCCAAAGGCCGGAACTCTTCCCGGAACTTCACCCGCTCGTTGATGATATCCTTAATCGCCGGAGACCTTGGATCGGCTAAAATCGACCGGTTGCCCAAAGCCCGCGGCCCAAATTCGGCCTTGCCCTGAACCCATCCGATGATTTTTCCGTCAGCCAACAATTTCGCGGCTTGATAATGAATGTCATCCGGATAGTGTTTTATTTTCTTGAAATTCCCAAACCGTTTCAAATGTTCAATTTTGTATTGGGAAAGTTCCGAACCCAAATAGGGCGACTGGAACCCCGGTGTTCTTCTTTCGTCCGGATGATCTTCATAATAAGCCAAGAGAGCCGCGCCAATGGCATTTCCATCATCCGCCGGCGCGCTAAAGACATATAGATTTTTAAAACCCGTCTTTTCAGTGATTGTTCCATTGGCGGAGGAGTTTAAACAACACCCGCCACTCATCACCAGATTTTCAGAGATGTTTAATTGATATACATTATTAAGGTATTCCGATAAAAGCTCCGTATAGACAAGCTGGCCGTTATAGGCAATATTGGCGGCGGTAATCGCTGGTTCGCCTCGTTTTCTTCTCATTGAATAGAGCTTTTCCAAAAAATGTCCTTTCAACTCAACGCTACATTCTCTTAGATTTAATCCCTCAACTTTTATAAATGATTTTAATAAATCATAGATTTGCTGATCGAATTTACCATAAGCCGCTAACCCCATTACTTTCCATTCTTCCCCCTGGAAACCTTCAAAACCGCAAGTATCACAAACGAGACTGTAAAAAGAGCCCAAACTGCCAGGGCCATCTTCTATTCCTGGCAATTCGATGATCTTGTCATCTCGATATTGAAAACACATGTAAGATCTATTTTCACCGTAGCCATCCATTACGACACAACATGCTTCATGAAACGGGCTGATAAAGCAAGCCGTTGCCGCATGAGTTAAATGATGATCATATTTTTTCACCAGCAATTTAGGGAATCCATAATATTCCTCGACTTGGGTCATTATGTACTCTAAGGTTTCGGAGGCCCGTTCCAGTGAATGAATTTGACATTTGGTCTCATATTTGAGTGAAGCGATGTATCGTTTTATCGAAAATGGGAACGTTCCATCGTCGATTTTCATTAATTCTTCCAGAGTATTTTTCGTTCTCGTGATCGACGCGTCACTCCAGGTATGGGCCACTACGATTTCCGCCCCGGGTTCAATATAGGTTTTCATCAATTGAATGACATGGTAAAATTGATCAGGGGCGATACTAATCGCCCGCTTACTTTGTAAAAACCTCTCAGTAGCCTCGGCAAATATCACTTTACCCTGGGAGTTCACGATTGCAATTGAGCCATCATGATATGTGGTTGCCAAACCGATATAGTATCGACTCATGATTATTCTCCAAGATCCTCAAATATTTTGACAATTTTCATCCATGAATACGTTTCAAAATCAATTAGCCACACAGACTCCGGAGGTATCATTCTTCCTTTTCAATTAACAAGTCACCAAGGACTACGGCATCCAGTCCACTGGTGCAGAAAACGGCGATTGCATCCTCAACGGAATGAATGATCGGTTTGCCCATCACATTGTAACTGGTGTTTAAAACTAAGGGGATACTGGTCAGTTCGTAGAAAGCTTTGATAAGGTTGTAATACCGTTCATTCCACTCTTTTTTCACCGTTTGCAGCCGTCCGGTGCCATCCTCGTGCACTACTCCCGGAACTTTATGTTTTACTTCCTTCTTAAACTGTAACGCCCGTTCCATATATGGGGTTTCCTGATAATTTTCAAAGTATTCCGGACCGAACTCATGAAGAATGGAAGGCGCCAAAGGCCGGAACTCTTCCCGGAACTTAACCCGCTCATTGATGATATCCTTAATTGCCGGCGACCGGGGATCGGCTAAAATCGACCGGTTACCCAAAGCCCGCGGCCCAAATTCGGCCTTGCCCTGAACCCATCCGATGATTTTTCCGTCAGCCAACAGTTTCGCGGCTTGATAATGAATGTCATCCGGATAGCGCTTTATTTTCTTGAAATTCCCAAACCGTTGCAAATGTTCAATTTTGTATTGGGAAAGTTCCGAACCCAAATAGGGCGACTGGAACCCCGGCGCTCTTCTTTCGTCTGGATGATCTTCATAATAAGCCAAGAGAGCGGCGCCAATGGCATTTCCATCATCCGCCGGCGCACTAAAGACATAGAGATTTTTAAAACCCGTCTTTTCGGTGATCGTTCCATTGGCGGCGGAGTTTAAACAACACCCGCCACTCATCACCAGATTATCAGAGATATTTAGCTGATACACATTTCGAAGAAACTCATATAAAAGCTCCGTATAGACAAGCTGGCCGTTATAGGCAATATCGGCGGCGACAATGGCCGGTTCCCCCGGTTTTCTTCTCATCGAGTATAGTTTTTCAAAAAGAGACGCTTTCCAATCCGGGGAGCATTCTTTTAGGCTTAAACCATCAACTTTGATGTATGATTTGAGCAAATCATAGATCTGCTGATCAAATTTACCGTAAGCGGCCAAGCCCATAACTTTCCACTCTTCCCCCAAAAGCTCTTCAAAACCACAAGTATCACAAACAGCGGAGTAAAAGGAGCCCAAACTTCCATCCCCATCTTTAACTCCCGGTAATTGTTCAATCTTGCCATCTTGATACCGGTAACAATTAAAAGCAGAGCCCTCACCATAGCCGTCGACTACGACGCAACACGCTTCGTGAAAAGGGCTGGTAAAACAAGCCGTTGCCGCATGAGTTAAATGATGGTCATATTTTTTTACCAGGAAATTGCCGGACTCTTTATATTCTTCCATTTGGTTAATTGTATATGTCAAAGTTTTAGAGGCTTGTTGTAGTGTATTAATATGGGATTCCAGTGAATACTTTACTCCGGCGATAATTCGCCGCCAAAAAAACGGAAGTTTTTCAAATTCGATTTTGTTCAATTCTTCCAGTAATTTTGCCAGTTTACCAATCCTGGTATCACTCCAGGTATGAGCTACTACCAACTCCGCCCCCGGCTCGATATAGGTTTTAATTAACTTGGAAATGTAAAATAATTGATCCGGGGACATATTAAAGGCGCGCTTATTCTGCAAATACCGCTCGGTAGCCTCCGCAAAAACGATTTCCCCCTTGGAATTAACGATGGCAATTGCTCCATCATGAATCGAAGTTGCCAAACCGATATAATTCCGTTTCATTATTTGCCCCCTTGTTTCACAATTGGTTTAATATAATTCAACTTAAATGTTATAACTTGTAAGTAATATTCATGGAATATCTGTCATCTCATGAAAAAACTTGCTACATTGGGACAAAAGAAAATAGAATATGAAAAGAATTCGATGTAACTATAAAATGTCCTTTTGAAATATCAAATGTTGTTAGAAAAATTTCTTAAATCAAAAGAGGATAAACATGATATTGGTTGAATTCACTAATTGATTTTTAAATATACTGTTTCAATCCAAATAACAAAATACTTTTCATGGTTTATTATTTTAAAGAATCAAAAGGGTGAAAAAATGGAAACAGTGGGTGTTATCGGTGCGGGTGTTATGGGGATTGGAGTTGCCCAAATTTAGCGCAGGTTGGTTATCAAGTTATATTGGTCGATATTTCCATGAATGTTTTAGAACGCTCCAAAGATGAAATTTATAATAAAATCCGGCTGCAAACGTTATTTCAAAAAAAACAAAGAGAAAGCGTTGGACCCCGATTCCATCATCACTCAAATTATCTTTACAACTGATTATCAACAACTAAAACAGGCTGAATATATCATTGAAAACGTCACTGAAAATGGGATATAAAGGCGAAAGTTTATCAAAATATCGATGCGATTTGCAATCCGGATTGTATATTTGCAGTGAATATATCCTGTATTCCGATAACCAAGATAGCTTTCTGACGAAACGGCCATCTCAAGTGATTGGTACTCATTTCATGAATCCGGATCAGCAAAATTTTTTACTCCATTATGCTGTGCTTTTCCCGAAGATAGCAGGTACCATTCATTTATATTTTTATTATCAAATCACGATAACTTGCCGATATATATTATGTAAAGCAATATTCAGGAGGTTGATAACATGGACGTTCAATCTGCGACGAATTCAGCGATTTCATCCAGTCCGGCGCAAGCGAAAAATGTTACGGCAAAAAAGGAAAAAACCACTCAAACCAATGTCCAGAATAATATTCAAGTGGACATCTACGAACATACCCAGCCCGAGAAAAAGGTGACCTATGATAAGCCCGGAGTCAATACGAAGACCATCCAACAATTGCAGGAAGAGAGTGACCGGGCCTATAGCCATTTAAAACAGATTGTCACTGAAATGCTGAAACGGCAAGGACTTAAGTTTCAGGACATTGGCAATACCACCGGAGAATTGAACATTACTGATATTACCATCGAGGATTTGAAAGATGTATCGGTTGACGAAACCGCCCAAAAAGAAGCCCAGGCAATGATCGCCGAAGGCGGGGAATACAGCGCCGAGAAAGTCAGTGACCGGATTGTAGATTTCGCCAAGGCCATCTCCGGAGGGGACAAATCCAAACTGGATTTATTAAAATCGGCCATCGAAAAGGGATTTCAGGCGGCCAAGGAGGATTTTGGCGATGAGCTGCCGGAAATATCCAAGCAAACCTACAAGTTGATCATGGCCAAATTGGATGAATGGGCCAACGAAGGAGAAACCCCGGTAGACCAACCGGAGGATGGTAATAATGTAAAATCCGCTTAAAATGCGGGAAGAATGAATATAAAAATCATATCATATCCAAGTTAACAATTACCTCCAGGCGGGTTCCCATACCGCTATTGGAGGTATTTTATTTAGCAAAGCAATCTCATAGAATATACTTTATCTATAACGTTGATTGCGATACACCGGCTGATTCAAAAGTCGCCATTTCTTTGAGGATTTTTAATGAAGCCTCAATTATATGAAACGCTAATACCGCGCCTGTTCCTTCCCCTAGCCTCATCTCCAGTTCCAGAACCGGCTTTAATTTTAAATGTTCTAAGAGTTTGCGGTGCGCCAATTCAGCTGAGCAATGGGAAGCTATCATGTATTGCAAGGATTTCGGAGAGATTTTACCGGCAATCAAAGCAGCGCTGGTGCTGATAAATCCATCAATAACCACGGGTATCCGGTGAGCCGCCGCTCCCAGAATTAATCCGGCGATGGCGCCGATTTCCAAGCCGCCGACTTTAGCCAATACATCGATTGGATCTTGGGGATTGGGCTTATTTATCGCAATCGCCCGCTCAATGACTTGCACTTTATGGATAACGGTTTGCGGATCAAGTCCGGTACCCCGTCCGGTGACTTCATGCGCGGATATATTCAAAAAAGCCGCCATGATTGCGCTCGCGGCGGTGGTATTCCCAATACCCATCTCTCCGGTTGCCAGCAGTTGATAATTTTCGGCTGATAAATCCGCGGCGATTGAAATTCCAACTTCCAGTGCTTGAATGGCTTCCTCCCTACTCATGGCCGGTCCTTTCGCCATATTGGCGGTTCCCGGTTTTATTTTCCGGGAAAGAACTTTCTCATTTTCAATGGGGGTAGCAACTCCAACATCAACCACAAATACCTGAGCTCCACTATGGCGGGCGAGAACATTAATCGCCGCGCCTCCATGCGCAAAATTTAAAACCATTTGCGGAGTAACTTCCCTGGGAAACGCACTGACATTTTCTTCGGTTACCCCATGATCTCCGGCCATTACCACCACTGCTTTTGTCGTGACCTCGGGAAATTTTTGGCCGGTAATCCCTCCGATTTGTACCGATAGCTCCTCCAATACACCCAGGCTTCCCGGTGGTTTGGTTAAACGATTTTGATGCGCCCGGATTTCTTTCATCATTTGCTCATTTACATCGCTGATACTGTCCACGGTCTTTTCGAATAATCTCATCAAATTATTCCCCCAAAATTTGATATTTTATTGCAAATATTGATAGTGAACCGAAACGACGGGTAGAAAAATAAAAAAATCCATAGCCCGATAAAGGCCATGGATTTTACCATCATCCATACCCCACACCCACCCTTCTTCGCAGGTGGTGTAGTTGCTATAAGCAGGTCTCCTGGCTTAGGTTCCTCGTACTTTATTCCTTCCCGGACGGGTCCAGTGGTTTAACGCCTTTGCTTTTACAACTCAGGCGTTTTTAAAGTACTCCCCTTACAGTGGCGGGACCGCTTGGGATTTAACCCAATTCCCTATTCTCCCTTTTCGGGCACTTATAGCCTCACGCGTGCGCGCTTAAAATTATTATATAATAATTTTCATGGAAATACATGAGAAACATTTTCTTTGGCGCTATTTAAAAATCTTTAATGGATAATCCGTTCCTCCCCGATTAATGCTAAAATATGCGCTTGGGCTTCAATCAGATCTCCGGCGATGTATTTTGCCGGACTGAAATCTTGATTTCGGGTATTCGCTTGAGGTACCGCAATGACATAACAACCAGCGTTGAAACCGGACCGAACACCGTTGACCGAGTCTTCCAGGACGATACAATCCTCCGGTTTCAAGTGAAGCCGGGTGACGGTTTTCATGAAAATCTCCGGGTCCGGCTTTCCGCGGCCGATTCCATCCGAGGCTTGCAAAACCGCAAATTTATTCCTGATCCCCAAGGAATCGACCACGATATCCAGAAAGCACCGGTTGGAACTTGTGGCTACCGCCAATTGTAACCGGCCGTAAAACCGATCAATTATTTCAAAAAGGCCTTTCATGGGTGTTACTCCGCTTCGCAGTTTTTGCTCCATCAGCGTCTCTCTTTGGTTGAGCAGCTCTTCCACTGTTGCCGCCAGCAAAAATTCTTCCTTGAATATCCTCATGGACTCAAGGGGTGAACGCCCCATCATTTTAATGATTGCCATCTCCGGTATTACCTTAATATTATAACCGGCGGCGATTTCATGTAAGGCCGCCAGATATAACTTCTCTGTATCCACCATTAAACCATCCATATCGAAGATAATGCCTTTGATATTTTCTTTAATTATCATGCACCTGTCCTTTTCTGCGCCGCTGGTCTTTTTTTGCGCCGTTGGCTGCCGGTGATAAGTTATTTTTATTTATGGACCGGTTAAATTAATGGATATAAAATACTATTTTCCCTTTCAATCCGGTTTTGTAACGCCGCAAAGATCAGTTTCGTCTCTGTGATAAATTTTTCCGGCGCTTCATGAATCGAATGGGGAATCGGCCAACGATCATTATATGTTTTAAATTTATCCATGATATCTCCCATTTCCCGGATAAACTCCATGGTGGTTTTTAGAGTCACCGGGTCATTGCTTTCCTTTAACCGGGGATAAAGCCCGTTATCCTCCATTGCCAGATGGATAGAGACTTTGCCCGCCAAAGTTGACAGCATATTTCTGATTTCGGCCGCATCCTCAAGCGAAAGATCAGCCTTTAGCAAGGAGGAGATTTCTCCCGCCAGTTCAAGAATTTCATTATGTTGCCGGATAAAATTTTCAGTGGTACTTTTCATGAAACATACTCCTTTATCAGATCTTTATGATTTCATCCCCATTCATGGTTGTCTTTCCTCAAATCCATCCCAAAATACGATCTCCTCCAGGGGCTTCCGTTTGGAGTCATGCCGGTTAACATCATCCTCCACATCGGCGGGATAACCGAGCGGTAAAAGAGCCACAGGTTCAATATGCCCGGGAAGTTTAAAGATATCCCGGATGATCTGGGGGTTAAAAGCGCAAACCCAGCAAGTCCCAAGCCCCAGTTCCACCGCTGCCAGGGTCATATGGTCGATGGCAATCGCCGTATCGATGTCACAGTGGTCTTTTCCGTCAAAACGCCGCCAAGCCCGGCTATGATCCCCACAAACCACGATAATCACCGGTGCCTGCAAAATCCAGTCCCTACGGTAAGATGTCGCCACTTGCCGGCGCACTGCTTCCTCGCGGGCCACAATCAAATACCAAGGCTGAATGTTCACCGCCGAAGGCGCAATCCGCCCCGCCTCCAACACTTGCCGTAATTTCTCATCTTCCACCGGCAGATCCCGGTATTTCCGCACCGAACACCTCTTCTTCGCCAGTTCCAAAAAAGACATAATACTCACCCCGCTATTTCAGTCTATGGCTTAAAATCGAAAGTCTTACAACAAACCTGATCCAAACGATAATCGAATATCACACAAGCTGACCGGATAGTCATTTTAACTTCGGACTTTTGACATATAACTTTTGACTCTTTAATATTCATCCAAATGAACAAACTCCCCGTTCTCAACCCAAGTTTGAGGCCGTAATACCAATTCAATGATATTGTATAGCAAAAAGTAGTGGCGCTCCTCCTCGGCGGCAATTTTCAGAAACAGCTCCCGATGCTCGGGTTCAGCCACTTCGGCTGCTTTTTCCCGGTAAAAGTCCTGGCTCTTTTTTTCAATGGCGCGGGCTTCCTGGTATAGCTCCAACTGGGAGCAACCCGCTTCCAAAACTTTACCGTCTTCGATTATTTCCCGGAAAATGTTTTTGGTTTTGGTTAAAATCTGGGTCTCAATCATAGCCGGCGCCCCGGTTTTCATCTGTTCGAAAATACGGCAGTGTTTGACCTCGTCCTCTGCCAGCATGGTAAAAATACTTTTAAAACCGGGGTTATCGCTATTTGCGGCCAAATTACGGTAAAACTTCTCGCCATCTTGTTCCATTTGCATTGCATATTCAAAGACATCCATGATAAACACCTCATTTTTTGTAATTTATTATATACTAACGAAACCGCCAATGATTTTGTCAAATATAATTCCAAAGTTAAGCAGAATTTAATCATAGACTCCCCACGTGTTACGTAGACGTACCCACCCACGAATCCTGTAAATCCTATTGGCCTTTGGCTAACAACTCCGGCAAAGTTAAAAATTGATATCCCTGTTTCATTAAGGATTCAATGATTAATGAAGTGGCCTGCACATCCTTCCAGCGGGATGGAAACGTCCCATCATGGGCAAGGATGATTCCCCCGGGTTTGATGAGCTTGACAACCCGTTCCGCCATTAACTCCGGTGTGGGGGTGTCATGATGATCAGCACATACGGTCCACAGAATGGTTTGATAACCCTCTTCTTGGGCGATGGCAAATACGGTGCTGTCAACCGAGCCCCGGGGAGGGCGAAACAAGTAAGCCCGCCGGCCGGTCATTCGTTCGATAACCTGTTCACAAAGTTCCAGTTCCCGGATGATCTGCGGTGCTGTATCCGCCTCGATATTGCGGGGATGAGTATAGGTATGATTGGTGATAATATGGCCCCGTTTCAGGACTTCCTCGACCACTTCCGGATAACGTTCCATCTGGCTCCCAATCATGAAAAAAGTCGCTTTTACATGGTATTTATCAAGAATATCAAGAATCTGAGGCGTAAATACCGGATGAGGACCGTCATCATATGTCAAAGCCACGACTTTTTCAGTGGTCGGCACCCGGTGGACCACGTTTTCATACCAGGATCGCTTGGGAACCGCAGGTTTGGTGAAATTCCACATGGCCATAATAATGATGATGATAATCAATACAACTTCAAAAATAATCCGGACCAAACCCAAACGTTTCATTATATCAACCTCATTATAGAAATACCGCAACCTCATCACTAACATAAACAGATTGGCATCACAACTCAGAAAAAATGAATCTAGTTTCATGGACTAAAATTAGACGGATAATTCGGCAAATGTTTTAGAAAACCTTTTTGTTTATCGTAATTCTTTGGTGAATCACTAAAAACAACCAATTACTGAAATAATATACAAGTACTTATTAAATTTATTCATATTAATTTGCATGGATTCACGGTCAATCAAGATGTATATGATCCGTGGAACCATTGGATAAATGCAACGTCCGTGCTATGCAATCCATTGAAACATGGAAAAATTCCGTTGACAAGATGAATCACCGGTAGTATAATTTTAAAAAATTTAAATATAATCGGAGGGGAAAATGGCTTATTATTACAACGAACCAAGCCGGACCTTTAGTGAATACTTGCTAATTCCGGGCCTTACCACCAAAGATTGCATCCCCGACAATGTCAATCTTAAAACCCCCATTACCCGGTTTCAACGCGGAGAGAAACCAGCGCTGGTTCTGAATCTACCCTTTGCCTCCGCTGTTATGCAATCCGTTTCCGACCATAATATGGCGATTGCGCTTGCCAAGTGCGGTGGTATTTCTTTTGTTTTCGGGTCCCAATCCATTGAAGACCAGGTGGAAATGGTCCGCAAGGTAAAAAACCATAAAGCCGGTTTTGTGGTCAGCGATTCCAATTTAAAACCGGAAGACACTCTGAAAGATGTCTTAGCGCTTACCCGCCGGACCGGACATGCCACCATCGCCATTACCGCCGATGGTACTCCCACCGGCAAACTAATGGGTATCGTGACCAGCCGGGATTACCGGTTAACGAAGTCCCAGCCGGAAACTAAAATCAAGGAATTTATGACCCCGTTCAGTTCTCTGGTTTACGCCAAGGAAGGCCTAACCCTTTCTGAAGCCAATGATATGATCTGGGAACACAAACTGAACTGCCTGCCGATTATTGATGACCGGCAAAATTTGGTGTATTTGGTATTCCGGAAGGATTACAACGCTCACAAGGAAAACCCCCTTGAATTATCGGACCAAAATAAGCGGTTAATCGTGGGCGCCGGAATCAATTCCCGGGATTATAAAGAACGGGTACCGGCTTTGGTGGAAGCCGGGGTTGATATTGTATGCGTTGATTCTTCCGATGGATTCACCGAATGGCAAGGCGAGACCATCCAATGGATCAAAGAAACCTATCAAGGTGCCGTGAAAGTTGGAGGCGGCAATGTGGTTGACCGGGATGGCTTCAGATATCTGGCGGATGTCGGGGCTGACTTTATCAAAGTGGGAATCGGCGGTGGTTCCATTTGCATTACCCGGGAGCAAAAGGGAATCGGCCGAGGGCAAGCCACAGCAGTCATCGAAACCGCCGCGGCCCGGGATGAATACTTTAAGGAAACCGGAACTTATATTCCCATCTGTTCCGACGGTGGAATCGTCCATGATTATCATATCGTGCTGGCCTTGGCCATGGGGGCGGATTTTGTGATGATGGGCCGCTATTTTGCCCGGTTTGATGAAAGCCCTTCCCGAAAATTGCGAATGGGCATGAATTATGTTAAGGAGTACTGGGCCGAAGGTTCCAATCGGGCCCGGAACTGGCAACGTTACGATCTGGGCGGCGAAGCCAATAAACTCTCCTTTGAAGAGGGCGTTGACAGTTATGTGCCATATGCCGGCAGTTTAAAGGATAATCTGGATAACACCATCAGCAAGATCAAATCGACAATGTGCAACTGTGGTGCTATTTCTATTGCGGAATTGCAACAAAAGGCGAAGATTTCACTGGTATCAGCCATCGGAATCCGGGAAGGCGGCGCCCATGATGTAATTCTGAAAAAAGATGAAGATTATGTGAATTCATAACAATTTACTTTTTATGGTTAAACAAAAACATTATTTTTCCGATAACTAAGAAGATAGCTACCATCGATGATCCTGCTCATGTTAAAACTCTTTAATCGCGCAATGAAAAAGTCCTTTTCAAGAGGTTAACTTTATATAATCGAAGATGAGAGGAGCGTTTACATGAGCGTGGAATGGATTGCGTACAAAGGCCAAAATATCTTGTATATCGATTACCGGGGTATGAAAGAAGCCGAACTCCTTGATAATTTGGAGAAAGCTTACCGGACGATTACCGTCCTCCCCGGTAAAATTTTGCTATTGAATAATGTGGAAGATGTGATGATTCCCAGGGTCTTTATGGATCGGGCCAAGATTTTAGGCAAGCCCCAGGGCGAATCCCGGATTAAAAAAGCGGCGATTGTTGGGATTGACCCTTTAAAAGCAGTTTTACTACTGGGGTATAACCGGGACACGAGGTCAAAAATGAAATCTTTTCATACCGAGGAGGAAGCCAAGGAGTGGCTAATTGAACCGTTACTTGAAATTGAACAATAAATACAAAGAAAAAAAATCACCCTTACTGAATTTCAGCAGGTGATTTTTTAATAAAGCCGTTTTGTTTTTATTAATTACTTCTTGGCGACTGCATCTTTCAAAGCTTTACCAGCTCTGAAAACCGGTACTTTCCGGGCAGGGATCTTAATCTCAGATCCGGTTTGCGGGTTACGGCCTTTGCGGGCTTCGCGTTTTTTCACTTCAAAACTACCAAAGCCAACCAGTTGTACTTTCTGCCCTTTGGCTAAAGAACTGCTGATAGCTGCTACGATGGCATCCACCGCTTGTCCGGATGCTTTCTTGGTCAGTTTAGTCTTGTCTGCCACTTTGTCGATAAGTTCAGTCTTGGTCAAAATAAACTCCTCCTTGTAATAGCTGTTTTTATGTTGGGGTAATTCATGAAAGTCATGATTTTATAATTAATAACCCCCGCTAAATTCATATTCGGTAGATCATCGGAAACACTTAATAGTTTTTTTATATATTTTTACGGTTTTTTTTGAGATTCACCCCAAGAACAGGTTTAAAGAGTAATCTTTATCGGAAATGCCCCCCTAAAACCCTTTCGGATTGGGGGGATTGTTTTTTTAAACGTGAAATTACGGCTATAGATGCACAGGTTCGAATCCTTTTATCACTACTAATAATACCTTTCAGATGGGGGTTCACCCCCCACACCTCCTATTTTAAACTACCTATTAATAAGGATTTAATACCTCCACCTGCACCATCAGGGAAATATACGTTCGACAGGTTTCCAATAAGGAATTTTACTAAGCCGTTTCGAATTCTTGAAACAGTTGTTTCATAACCACAATATTATTAACATGAAATAGGTTCATTTCAT